>NZ_KB290540.1:94017-100193 GCF_000282835.1 Pandoraea sp. B-6
GGCCAAACGCCTGATCGCGCCGCGCGTGGCGCTGGTGGGCGACGCGGCGCACGTCGTGCACCCGCTCGCGGGCCAGGGCATGAACCTCGGTTTGCGCGACGTGGCGGCGCTCGGCGACGCGCTCGCCGAGCGCGAATCGTTCCGCGATTGCGGCGATGCGGCGGTATTGCGTCGCTACGAGCGCGCCCGCAAGGAAGACATCGGCAGCATGGCGCTCACCACGGACGGCCTGCACAAGCTGTTCGCCACGCACAGCCCGCTGGTCAGGTTTGTGCGCAACGCCGGGCTCGACTGCGTGAACGTGCTGCCTTTCGTCAAGAAATTCCTGATCGGCCGCGCGCTGGGCTGACCCCTCGGGGCGCCTATGCCGGGCCATGCCACCTAATTCCGGTCGATACCGGGCGTGTCCGGACGCGCCTCTCGCTCGACACACTTCTGGAGATACTCGATGTTGAAACGTTATCGCGCTGCGGCGCTCGCAGCGCTCGGTCTGGCGACAATTTGCGCCGCGACTGTCACGACGTTCGCCGTCGCGCAGAGCAAGTCCGACGCGGCCCTCGACCGCGTGAAGGCTGCCGTGCAAAAGACGCTCGGTGCCGAGGCCCCCGTCAAGTCGGTGGCACGTACGCCCATCCCCGGACTCTTTGAGGTGGCCGTTGGCGGCGACATCCTCTATGCCGACGAGAAGGCGAAATACGTGATTGTCGGCGGTAACCTCGTCGATACGAAAACGCGTCAGAACCTGACGGAAGCGCGTCAGTCGGAACTGAACAAGATCGACTTCGCCAAGCTGCCGCTCGATCGCGCCATCAAGTACGTGAAGGGCAACGGCAGCCGCAAGGTCGCCGTGTTCTCGGATCCGAACTGCCCGTACTGCAAGCGCTTCGAGGAAACGCTCAAGACGTCGAAGCTCGACAACATCACCGTCTACACCTTCCTGTACCCGGTGCTCGGCCCCGACTCGGACGCCAAGTCGAAGGCGATCTGGTGCGCCCCCAATCCACTCACCGCGTGGCATGACTGGATGCTCGACAAGAAGGCGCCGCCGACCCCCTCGGCCAAGTGCGACGACACCGCGGTGGTGCAGAACGTGGCGCTGGGGCATCAGTTCAACGTGACCGGAACGCCGACGATCATACTGTCCGACGGCCGCCGTCTGCCGGGCGCCGTGCCCGCGGAAGCCCTGGAAAAGGCGCTCGCCACGGTCAAGTAACCGTCCATTCGCCAGTCTGGCCAACGCCCGACCGTTCCGACAACAAGAAGCCGCCACCTCATGAAAGCCACGTCTGCCCAGCCTGCCATCCGGTATGCGATCGTTCCGAAGTCGCCTGCCGCGCATCTGTTCGAAGTGACCGTCACGGTCTCGAATCCCGCCCCCGAAGGGCAGCGTTTCTCGCTGCCCGCGTGGATTCCGGGCAGCTATATGGTGCGCGAGTTTGCCCGCAATATCGTGACGATCGGGGCGACGTGCCGCGGCCGCAAGGTGGCGCTCGACAAGCTGGACAAGCACACGTGGCAAGCGGCGCCGTGCAAGGGCACGCTGATCGTGACCTACGAGGTTTACGCATGGGATCTGTCGGTGCGCGCCGCGCATCTCGACGACACGCATGGCTTCTTCAACGGCACCAGCGTGTTCCTGCGCGTCGAAGGCCAGGAACAGGCGCCGTGCGAAGTCGACGTGCTGCGCGCGCGTGGCGCGGCGTTCAAGGCGTGGCGCGTCGCGACCGCACTCGCGCCGGCCGAAGGCACGGCGGCGCTCGACTTCGGGCGCTATCTGGCCGCCGACTACGACGAGTTGATCGACTCGCCGGTCGAAATGGGGACCTTCGTGCATGGCACGTTCAAGGCTTGCGGCGTGACGCACGAAGTCGCCATTACCGGACCGGTGCCGAACCTCGATCTCGATCGGTTGCTGCGCGACATGAAGAGGATCTGCGAAGCGCAGATCCGTTTGTTCGAGCCGGGCGCGAGTTCGCGCTCGCGCGTGCCGATGTCCCGCTACGTCTTCCTGCTCATGACGGTCGGCGAGGGGTACGGCGGTCTGGAGCACCGTGCGTCCACGGCGCTGCTCGCGAGCCGCAACGATCTGCCGGTGCAGGGACAGGCGCGCATGAGCGAAGCCTATCGCGGCTTTCTCGGCCTGGTGAGCCACGAATACTTCCACACGTGGAACGTCAAGCGCATCAAGCCGGCCGTGTTCGCCCCGTACGTGCTCGACCGGGAAGTCTATACGCGACTGCTTTGGCTGTTCGAAGGCTTTACGTCCTATTACGACGATCTGATGCTCGTGCGCAGCGGCGTGATTCCGCCTGCCGATTACTACGAACTCGTCGCCAAGGCGGTGGCGGGTGTGCTGCGTGGCAGCGGCCGTCTCAAGCAGACCGTGGCCGAGAGTTCGTTCGATGCCTGGACGAAGTACTACCGCCAGGACGAGAACGCACCGAACGCCATCGTCAGCTATTACACGAAGGGGTCGCTGGTCGCGCTCGCGCTCGATCTGACGATTCGTTCGAAGACGCGCGGACAGAAGTCGCTCGACGACATCATGCGTGCGCTGTGGCAACGCTTTGGCCGCGACTTCTATCGCGGCGCGCCCGTGGGTATCGACGAAGACGCCGTGCAGCCGTTCTTCGAGGACGTCTCGGGACTCGACCTGTCGGAATTCTTCGCCACCGCCATTCACGGCACGCGCGATCTGCCAATCAAGACGCTGCTCGAACGCGTCGGACTCACGCTGGAACCGGTCAAGCCCGAGGACGGCCGTCCTGCATTGGGGGTGAAGACGGCAAAGCGCGGCGACGACCTTACGCTTTCGCAGGTGCTCGACGGGGGCGCGGCGCAAGCGGCCGGATTGTCGGCGGGCGATGTGCTGGTCGCCATCGACGGTCTGCGCGTCACGCAGGCCAATCTCGACAAGCTGCTCGACCGATATCGCCCGGGCGACCGGGTGACGGTCCACGCGTTCCGCCGCGACGCCCTGCGCGAGACCGCGCTCACGCTCGACGCGCCGGAGATTTCGAAATACCGCATCGCCGAGACGCGCGATCGCGCCGCGGCACAGCGTCGTGACAAGTGGCTGTCGGCCTGAGCGGCCGAGCGCTTTATCCTAGCGCCGGGCCCGGCACGCGCGGGTCCCGGTTTTCCTCCGGGCACGACTTGGCAACCGCGAGCATGTGCTCGATGAAGACCTGTGTCTTGCGCGGGAGGAAGCGTCGCGACGGCGTGACCAGATGCACCGGACTGGACGGTAACGACCACTCGGGCAGCACCTTGATGAGACGGCCGGTGCGCAACGCATCCTCGGCCAGGATATCCGTCAGGGCGGCGATGCCGCTGCCCGCCACCGTCATTTCCTTGACCATCCCCATGCTGTTGACCTGAATCGCCCCGTGCATGGTGATGTCGGCGCGCTGACGTCCCTTGTGCAGCGTGTCCGAGTTGAACAGACGCCGCGCGCCTTGCAGGATCACGAAGCGATGGCCCGCCAGCTCGTCGGGCGTGGCGGGCAACCCCGTCGCACTCAGATACAGCGGGCTGGCATACAGACTGCGTGTGAGCGCGAGGAGGGGGCGCGCCACCAGGGTGGAGTCGGAGAGTTGTCCGGCGCGGATGGCGACGTCGATGCGCTCGGCGATCAGATCGACCTGTCGCGAACTCAGATCCACATCGACCGTAATCTCGGGATAGGCCGCGCAGAACGTGGCAAGCGGCACCGCCAGCCACTGCGCCGCAAAGTCGCCGGGCGCCGTGATGCGAAGCCGTCCGCGCGGCTTGCTCGAGAGCTGCGAGGCGAAATCTCGCGTCTCTTCCACTTCCTCGAGAATCGGCAGGCAACGCTCGTAATAGGCCTCGCCGACTTCGGTCAGCTCCAGCCGCCGTGTGGTCTTGTGCAGCAACTTCGTGCCAAGGCGCATCTCCAGTCGCGACAGACGCCGACTCACCGTTGCCTTGGGCAGATCGAGCCGCTCGCCGGCCCGGGTGATGCTGCCCGAACGCACGACCTCGGCGAAGATCAGCATGTCATTCAGATCGTCAATCATCGCGCGCTCCTCGGTGATGCGGCCATCAAGCAAGGGGAAAGGGATGGCGCGCATTGTTCCAAAATAGGAACAAACAATTCGATTTTACCGGCTTGTTTCATTTTTGTGGGTAACTAGAATTCATACCAAGCCGACGCGCCATTCACGGCCATCCCGAGACGGGGCCCAGCGCGAACGGATTTTCGAACCCCCAGGCTCAGGAGCCAGAGACATGACCACGATTCTCCAAATCAATTCCGCCGCCCGCTCGCAAGGTGCCAACTCGACCACGCTCGCCAACGAATCTGTGGCGCAACTGGTTGCGAAGCACGCGGGTGCCAAGGTTGTCGTGCGCGACCTGCTGGCCGATGGCGTACCGCATCTGGACGAAGCCGTCATCGGCGCGTTTTTCACGCCGGAAGACCAACGCTCGGCCGAACAAAACGCCATCATCGCCCGCAGCGACGAACTGATTGCCGAGATTCAGGCGGCCGACTACGTGGTGTTCGGCGTGCCGCTGTACAACTTCCAAGTGCCGTCGCAACTGAAGGCGTACTTCGACTGGATCGCCCGTGCCCGCGTGACTTTCCGCTATCGTGAAGACGGCACCGTGGAAGGGCTCATCCAGGGCAAGAAGGTGATCGTGGCATTCGCCCGCGGCGGCAACTACAAGGACACGCCGGCCGACAGCCAGACGCCGTACCTCAAGACGATTCTCGGCTTCCTCGGCATGACGGACGTGACGTTCATCTTCGCGGAAGGTCTGGCTCGCGGTCCGGAATCGGCCGCTGCCGGGTTCGCGAATGCTCGCGAAGCCATCGCCGCGCTCTAAGCCCCCGGGGCGACGCTGCTGATTGCGTTGCCACGGCTGTTCTCCCGCACGCGCAGGTACCTCCATGACCCATCCGGCGCCTTTGCATCCGCGTCAGACGAAGCGACCGGCGGCTCATGCCGACGCGAGCGCCATCCCGCGCGTGCTTCCCGTCACCCGACCCGCCCGCTGTGCCGCGGCGGCGGGGGCGGGTGTTTTCGATCAGGTCGCCGAGACGGATCCGTTTTTGTCGATCGATCTCTTCACCCGTCATGGCGCGTGCATACCGCCACATCCGCATGCCGGATGCGCGGTGGCGACCTACCTGTTCCCCGAGTCGACGACATCGCTGCGCTGCCGCCACGCCCATCAGGGCGACGACAGGCTGCGTGCCGGCGACCTGCTATGGCTCGAAGCCAACTGCGGCACCGTGCATGAGGACGCTCCCGAGAACGCCCATGGCACGGCGCGCGGCCTGCGGATGATCGTGAGCCGTGCCGGCCGCCATGCGCACGGCGCACCCGTGCAGACCGTAGTCCGCGCCGATGCCATGTCGCATTGGCGTGAAGGCGCCGTCGATCTGAGTTTGATCTGCGGGCAGTGGGGCGAGCGTCATGTCGCCCATGCCGCCGGTATGGAAGGTGAGCGCACGACGCTGCTACAGCTCGACTGGCGCGAAGACGAATTGCGCACCTTGACGATCCCTTGCGACGGCCGTCGGTGGGTCGCCTTGATTGCGCAGGGCGAGGTGGCGCTGGCCCATCACACGTTACGGGCGGAAGGCGGCGGCGCGCAGGCGGTGTTGCTGCCACCCGGTGCGTGGCAACTGGCCGGGCGCACCGGGGCGCGGCTCATGCTCGCCGGTGGCGACCCGCTCGCTGAACCCGTCGTCTATCGCGGCAACTTCGCAGCGCGCGACGAGAGCGATCTCGTCGCGCTCACGCGACGCTATCAACAAGGCGCGATGGGCACACTAACGCCCATCACCGAATCATCGCGCGACTGAGTCTCCCCGCATGGCCCTTACGCCGGCAGGCGCCAGTCGATGGGCGTTTTGCCGTGCTGTTCGAGGAAGGTATTGGCGGCGCTGAAGTGGCCGCAGCCCAGGAAGCCGCGATGCGCCGAGAGCGGCGAGGGGTGGGGGGCTTCAAGCAGTAGATGATCGTGGCCGGCAAGCAGCGGCGCCTTGGCCTGTGCATGGCTGCCCCACAGCAGGAACACCAGCGGCCCTTGCCGGGCGGCCAGCCCCTTGAGCAACGTGTCGGTGCAGGCTTGCCATCCCCCCTTCTTGAACGGCTTCGCGTGACTCGCCGCGTTGCCCGCTTCCACGGTCAGCGTCGTGTTGA
>NZ_KB290540.1:100203-105270 GCF_000282835.1 Pandoraea sp. B-6
ACCCTGCTTCGCCCAGGCATCGAGATTGCCGTGCGGCGGCGCAACGATCCCCAGATCGCGCTCGATTTCCTTGTAGATGTTTCTCAGCGACGGCGGCACGCGCACACCGCGCTGCACGGAAAACGCCAGACCGTGCGCCTGCGCGATGCCTTGATCGTCACCGTGATAGGGGTCCTGCCCGAGGATCACGACCTTCACGTCCGAGGGCGAGGTCATGCGCAGCGCGTGAAAGATGTCCGCTGGGTAGACCGTCTTGCCGGCGGCGACTTCGGCGTCGACGTAACGGCACAGTGGCGCGTACGCCTCGCTTTCGACGAACGGCGCGACCAGTGTCTGCCAGTCGTGGGGCAACGCGGCGAACTGATCCTCGATGCGCCCCTTGAGCGGGCCGGCGGCGTCAGCGCTCGCGGCAACCGACTGGGCGATTGCTGTGACCGGCGTCGATGCAGACCTCACCGGCGCGCCCGCTTTCGGCGGACGACCGCGTCGACGCGGTGACGGCGCGGCGGAAACGGTGGGAGCAGCGACACCAGCGACATCGGCGGGTGGCTGCGGCGAAGCCGCCGTGTCGTTCGTTCCTGCCACTGGCGCCGGGTCGTCGAACAGCGAGCGTTGCCGTTCATCGGCAGGCGATGGGGATGCCGCGCGTGAGCGTGAGGTCATGCGATGAGTCGGTTGAGTGGACTTGGGAGAGTGACGCGTGCATCGTGCGCGTGTCCGCGCGCGACGCTCAGCGACTGAGCACCTTTTGCCGCAGACGATACCCGCGCTGCGCCTTGCTCACATTGTCGCTCTGCAATTCGGGCAGTACGTCGCGCAATTCCTGCGCGAGCGCGTGCAGAATGCGTTCGCCTTGACCCTCGCGGTCGTCTTCCGGAGCGTCGAGCAATTCCAGTTCGACTTCCACGAGCGGCTCAGTGTGGCGTTTGCCGCCGGCCTCAACCGCGACTTCGCCCCGGTCAAAGGCGATCTCGACCGCCGTGCCGTCCCCTGCGATATAGCGCCACAGGCGTCGCACGAAATTCGTTTCGAACTGGGCGACGACATTCGCCCCCTCGGCGCGCAGCAAATCCGCCGTGCCGGGCACGTCGCAAGCGGCGATCAGCGGCGCGAGTTCGAGCGCTTCGCCCCGCACCGCCTGCTCCCACTCGTGACGCACATGCAGTCCATCGCGGGCCTCACCCACCGACTTGAGCGTTTGCAGCCATTGTCCGGGGTGGCCGTCGCGCGCTACGAAACGCAACCGCAGCGCGGCCTTCGCTTGCGCGAGCGCCAGCGCGGGCGTATCGAAATAGCGATTGACGAGATGCCGCTCCCCGCGGGCTTCTGCCCCGGGCAAACGGTCGAGATGGGAAATCAGCGCGTCGGCGCGCTCGGCTGACAGGTCGCCCGGGAGGGCCAGTTTGAGTTCGCGTTCGATGGCCATCGGGGCCGCTCCTGTGAGGGGGGGGACGCCGCGCCACCGATCGCTCGCGTGGCGCGTGGCAGGGGATCAGCGGGGCATGTCGAACAGCGTGGCGAGGGCTTCACCCGGGTCGGGCGCGCGCATGAAGGCTTCGCCGACGAGGAAGGCATTGACGCCCGCTGCACGCATGCGCGTCACGTCGTCGCGCGAGAGGATACCCGACTCCGTTACGACCACGCGATCGTCCGGAATGTGTTTCAACAGTCCGAGCGTGGTATCGAGCGACACTTCGAAGGTGTGGAGGTTGCGATTGTTGATGCCCAGCAACGGCGTGCTCAGTTCGAGCCCGGCGTCCAGTTCATGGCCGTTGTGCACTTCGACGAGCACCGCCATGCCCAGCGCGTGGGCTTGCGCTTCCAGATCGCGCATATGGGCGAGCTCCAGCGCCGCGGCGATGAGCAGAATGCAGTCGGCGCCCATCTCGCGCGCTTCATACACCTGGTAGGCGTCGATCATGAAGTCCTTGCGCAGCACCGGCAGATCGCACGCGGCGCGCGCGGCCTTCAGATACTCGGGCGAGCCCTGGAAGAACTGCACATCGGTGAGCACCGACAGGCAGGCCGCACCGCCTTTCTGATACGACTCGGCAATCTCCGGCGGGACGAAATGCTCGCGAATCACGCCCTTCGACGGGCTGGCTTTCTTGATCTCGGCGATTACGCCGGGCAGTCCGCCGTCGAGCTTGGTGCGCACCGCCCCCACGAAATCGCGCGTGCGCAGCGCGCTGTCGGCGACGGTGGCTTCGGCGTCGCGGCGCAGGCTCGCGAGGTCACGCACGCGCTTCGCAGCGGCGACTTCTTCAGCCTTGACGGCCAGGATCTTGTCGAGAACGGTAGACATATCGATGGATGACTCGGGGGCTACTGAATGTGACGGGCGTCATCGAAAAAGATGCCCGTCGTAATCGAAATCGGGAGGGGCCGACGGGGTACCGTTGGCGGTACCGGCGTCACGCCTTATCCCTTGAATCGCTGCGTGAAGGCGACGAACTCGTCGAGCTTCGCACGCGCCGCGCCGCTGGCAATGGATTCGCGCGCCAGTTGGATACCTTCGCCAATCGACGCCGCACGGTTGGCGGCATACAGCGCGGTACCGGCATTGAGCGCGACAATTTCGCGCGCGGTGCCCGGCTTGTTGTCGAGTGCTTCGATCAACATCGTCTTCGATTCGTCGGCGCTGCCGACCTTCAGGCCGCGATTGCTCACCATTTGCAGGCCGAAGTCCTCGGGATGAATCTCGTACTCGGTGACCTTGCCGTCCTTCAACTCGCCCACCAGCGTGGCGGCGCCGAGCGACACTTCGTCCATGCCGTCCTTGCCGTAGACCACGAGCACGTGTTCGGCGCCCAGACGCTGCATCACGCGTACCTGGATACCGACCAGATCGGGGTGGAATACGCCCATCAACTGGTTCGGCGCACCGGCCGGATTGGTGAGCGGCCCGAGAATATTGAAGATCGTGCGTACGCCCATTTCCTTGCGCACGGCCGCCACGTTCTTCATCGCCGGATGATGGTTCGGCGCGAACATGAAGCCGATGCCGACTTCGCGCAGACACTCGGCGACCTGCTCGGGCGAGAGCATGATGTTCACGCCCAGGGCCTCGAGCACGTCGGCGCTGCCCGACTTGGAACTCACGCCGCGGTTGCCGTGCTTGGCGACCTTGGCGCCCGCGCCTGCTGCCACGAACATCGACGCGGTGGAGATATTGAACGTATGCGACACATCGCCGCCGGTGCCCACGATATCGACGAAATGCTCGCCGGGGGGGGCGTCGACATGGTTGGCGAACTCGCGCATCACTTGCGCGGCTGCGGCGATCTCACCGATGGTTTCCTTCTTCACGCGCAGGCCGGTGATGATGGCCGCGCACATGACCGGGGAAATCTCGCCCTTCATGATGAGACGCATCAGGTGCAGCATCTCGTCGTGGAAAATTTCACGGTGCTCGATGGTGCGCTGCAGGGCTTCTTGCGGGGTAATCATGGCTTGCTCTCTCGTCGGTCGGATCGGCTCGGGTGGCTCGGGTGGCACGCTCGGGGCGGCGCTCATGCAGCCTGCGCCGCGCGCGGTGCGGCTTGCAGGAAATTGCGCAGCACGTCGTGGCCGTGCTCCGACAGAATCGATTCGGGGTGGAACTGCACGCCTTCGACATCGAGCGTCTTGTGACGCACGCCCATGATCTCGCCGTCGTCCGTCCAGGCGGTGACTTCGAGGCAGTCGGGCAGCGATGCGCGCTCGATGGCCAGCGAGTGATAACGCGTGACGGTAAAGCGCTTGGGCAAATTCGCGAACACGCCTTGTTGCGTGGTCTCGATCTCGCTCACCTTGCCGTGCATGATCTGCTGGGCGCGTACGACCTTGCCGCCGAACGCTTCGCCGATCGCCTGATGACCGAGGCAGACGCCGAGAATCGGAATCTCGCCGGCGAAGCGCTTGAGCACGTCGAGCGTGATGCCCGCGTTGGCCGGACAGCTCGGACCCGGCGAGAGGCAGATGCGCTCGGGGGCGAGTTCGGCGATGGCGTCGAGCGTGATTTCGTCGTTGCGAAAGACCCGCACGTCTTCGCCCAATTCACCGAAGTATTGGACGATGTTGTAAGTAAACGAGTCGTAGTTGTCGATCATCAGCAGCATGATGGTCCCTGTTCGTCGGGTGACAAAGGATTGTCGAACGCATGAGATTTGCGAATTCCCCCTGAGCGTGCCCCCACGTTGAGTTCGCGATCCGCGGGGGAGGGCGCTATGGGGATGAGATAGACGTGGCGGGTTACCGCCACCAGCGCAGGGCGGCGGTCAGAGGCGACCAGAGGAGGGGGGAAGACTGATACGACATCATAGTGACGAGGATTGTAGCAGTATCTGCGGGGTGTCGTGGGCGGGGCGTCATAAAAAGCAGCCGATCGACGGGTTTCTCGCGAGATCGAGCCATTTTTCGCAAGAATGTACGTGCCGCAGCGGCGGTCGTTCGACGATTCTGCGACGCCCGGGCCGGGCTTGTTCGCCTAGGGGGCGGCGGCACCGGAGCTCGATGAAGGCGGCGTTGCAGCGTGTCGCGCAGACGCGCCGCCGTCAGTTCGCCCAAATGCGCTTCGACCAGACGGCCCTGCGTATCGTAGAACAGCGTGGTGGGCAGTGCGCGTGCGCTCGCTGCCTGCATGGCTTGCGATGCGGGATCAAGCAGCAGATGGTTGAATTGCAGCCCTTGCGATTGCACGAATGCTTCGACCGTATGCGCGGCTTCGCCCTGGTTGATCATCAGGAACGTCACGTCGGGATGGTCCGCTTGGGCCTTTTCCAGTACGGGCATTTCGCGACGGCACGGTGGGCACCAACTTGCCCACAGATTGATCACGACGGGGCGGCCACGATAGGCGTCGAGCGCCACGGGCCGGCCGTCGATTGTCGCGAGCGTTAGAGGCGGCAGCGGCGGTGCGGTGCGCTGCAGGGCGCCCAGCCCAACCTGTGCGGCGCCCCAGAGTGCCACGCCCGCGACGAAGCCGCATAGCATCGGGCGACGCGCTGACGCATCACGGCGCACACGCCACAGCGCCCAGCCCAGTGCGACGGGCAGCCCGACCCAAACCATGAAGCCGCCGTCGCC
>NZ_KB290540.1:105366-114206 GCF_000282835.1 Pandoraea sp. B-6
CGATGAAGAGCGCGTCGAGCAGCAGGCTCGCCGCCGTGCGGCGTGCCGTGGCATCTGTGCCGCGCAGGAGGTAGCGCGCGACGAGCCAGGCCAGCAACGCCGCTGCGGCCACGGCGACCGTCGGTATGGAGAATGGGCCAAGGCTGCGGGTCATGCGTTCCCCGCTGCGTCGAGATGGCGCAGGAAGCTGCGCGCATCCAGCTCGCCGACCATGCGTTGCGCGCGCACCTCCCGACCGTTCGCATCGATGAGAATGAGCGTGGGCGGACCGAGCACCCCCCACCGCTTCATCAGAGCCTGATCGATCGCGTCGTTCTTCGTCACGTCCGGGCGTAGCACTTGCATCGTCGCCAGGCGAGCCGCGACCTCCGGATCGCCGAACACATTCCGCTCGATGACATGGCAGCTCACGCACCAGTCGGCGTAGAAGTCGATCAACGTCCATTGCCCCTTCGCGACCGCCTGAGCAGTGCGCGCATCGACATCCTCGGCAGACTTGACGCCGATGTAGTTCAATCGCGTGCCACTCTGCGCAGCCGCGCCATGCGTGACTGACGCGTTCGCCCGTGCGAGAGGACTGAGTACCGCGTCGCTGCCAGACGCGGCGCCCACGAGCATGAGTACGGACCAGATGCCGGCCAACGACGACGCGAACAACAGCGTCCATCCTGCCGACTGGCCGCGTAGCGTCCATGCCCACGCGCCGAGCCCGACAGCGAGACCGAGGCCGAGCGCGCCCCACAGCATCAGGCTGACGCTGCCGGGAAGGAAGCGGCTCAGCATCAGAATGGCCATGCCCGTCATGACATAGGCGAACGCGATTCGCACGCGGACCATCCACGCTCCCGGACGCGGCAGAACCGGCGAGCCGAACAGCGCGATGGCCAGCAACGGCAGTCCCATGCCGACACCCAGTGCAAACAGCGCGAAGCCGCCCATCCACGCGTTGCCCGTCTGACCGATATAGAGCAAGGCGCCGGCCAGCGGGGCCGTCATGCAGGGGCCGACGAGCAGCGCCGAGAGCAGGCCGAGTGCGGCCGCACCGACGAGGCTGCCGCCGGGGCGCGGCTGCCCGGGGGCGTTGAGTCGATTCGTCACGAACGCCGGCAGACGCAGCTCGAACAGACCGAACAACGACGCAGCCAGTACCAGGAAGAGCCCCGCGAAGGCGCCGAGCAGCCAGGGTGATTGCAACGTCGCCTGCAAGTTCGCGCCGGCCAAGCCCGCCGCGACGCCCACCGACGCATACGTCAGCGCCATCGCCAACACGTACGACAGCGAGAGTGCGAGCGCGCGCAACGGCGCCGGACGATTGCCCACGATCATCGTCGAGACGATGGGGATCATCGGCAGCGTGCACGGCGTGAAGGCCAGCAGCAAGCCGAAGCCGAAGAACAGCAGCGTGCCGGTGATGGGGCCCAGCGAGGCGAGTCGTTGCGCTGCAGCCTGGTCCTGTGCGAGAGGCGCAGCGTTATCGGCGGCGCGCGTCGCTGGGATATCAGGGGGAGTCGGCATCCGGGAGGTGCCGAAGGCAACCGGACTGGCCGAGGTGGGCGGGTTCGCCGGGATGGCTGCGCCTGAGGCCATCCCGGCGGGCAAGGCGATCGTCATCGTTTGCGGGGGATAGCAGATGCCGGCGTCGGCGCAGCCCTGCCAGTGCAGCGTTACCGGACCGGGTGTCGTTGCGGGCAGATGCATGCGCAACGCATCGTCGGTATAGATCTCCGTCTCGCCGAAGAACTCATCGGTGTGTGTCGACCCTGCCGAGAGCGTCAGCGCCACGGGGCTGCCCGACGCATCCTCAGCACGCAGCGAATGACGGTAAACGTAGTAATCCTTG
Organism: Pandoraea sp. B-6; assembly: GCF_000282835.1. Lineage (NCBI taxonomy): Bacteria > Pseudomonadati > Pseudomonadota > Betaproteobacteria > Burkholderiales > Burkholderiaceae > Pandoraea > Pandoraea sp. B-6. The sequence goes on from NZ_KB290540.1 coordinate 107,207, forward strand.
GCAATCTGGCCGACGACTTCGAACCGGCCGTCAACGTGGCTGACCGGGGCAAGCGTCAGCACCTGAGACGCTTCCAGGAATTTCGGCGTGATCTGCCAGGGCAAGGCATCGGCGGTGCGCGTCCAGCCGATCGCACCGAGAAAAATCACAAACATGAAAAAAGCGCGACGTAGCAAATCTGTTCTCCCGCGGAAATCCCTAAGCAGGCAAGAGTGTGGCCTACGCCGATTAACCGAGAGTTAACGAGCGCTAACGCTTGGGCCGGGTGTGGTGGATAAACCGACACCCGCGGGATCGCCGTCCAATTCATTACGCAAAGTACGTAACATGGCGCGATATTCACAAGAGGTGCGGAATCGTGCGAGTGCTGTTGGTGGAAGACGACGACTTGATTGCGAGCGGCATTGTCGCGGGGCTGAACGCGCTGGGAATCGCGGTCGAGCATGCGGCGTGTGGTGCGGCGGCGGTGGCGGCACATGCGGAGAACACGTTCGATGCGCTGGTGCTCGATCTGGGATTGCCCGATGGCGATGGCCTCGGCGTTCTGTTGGAGATTCGCGCGATGGAGCGCGACGTGCCCGTCCTGATCCTGACGGCGCGCGACGGCATCGAGCACCGCATTGCCGGCTTGAATGGCGGGGGTGACGACTACATGGTCAAGCCGTTCGACCTGCGTGAGTTGGCGGCGCGACTGCATGCGTTGATTCGCCGGGTGCAGGGGCGTGCGGCCCCGATCATCGAGGCCGGGCCGCTGCGGCTGGAGCCGGCGAGCGGACTGGCGTGGCTTGATGGCGAGCCGGTCGAACTCTCGCGCAAGGAAGTCGACTTGCTGGCGCATCTGGCGAGCTGTCGAGGCCGGTGGCTCACGCCCGACATGTTGAACGAGCGGCTGTATGGGTTGACCGACCGACTGGGCAGCAATGCGTTGAACGTACACATTCACAACGTGCGTCGAAAATTGGGGGGCGGGGTCATTCAGACGGCGCGGGGCCTGGGCTACCGATTGGGATGGGCGTTGTCATGAGTCTTCGTTTGCGTGCGGTGTTGATCGCCGGCGTGGCGCTTGTCGTGCTCTGGGCTGCGGTGGCGGGGTGGATGATGCGAGGGGTGCAAGCCAATCTTGACCGGACACTCGACGAGCGCCTTGCGATGTCGGCCCGGATGGTGTCGGGACTGTTGGCGCGGGCTGCGCTGTCGCCGCTTGCCCCGGGCGTTGGCAACGCCGACTGGGGCGACGTCATTCGTGTGGGCAGCGACGATGGGATTGCATGCGAGATCCGGTCGGTGCATGGTGCGGTGCTGGCGCGCACCGAGGGCGGGCCACAGTCGGCCGAGCGGTCATTGCCGCTGGGTTTGAGCACCATGGTGTTCGAAGGCAAGCGTTGGCGCATCTACGTGTTGCAGGACGAACGCGGGTATCAGGTGATGACGGCCGACGGGCTCGACAAGCGGGCCGCGCTCACGGGTGCGTTGCTGCGAGCCGTGGGAGTGCCGTTCATGATTGCGGTGGTGGGTGGTTTGATGGCGTTGTGGGTCGGCATTGGACGCGGGTTGTTGCCGTTGGATGCGTTGCGATTGGCGTTGCGTCGCAAGCACGTCGACGACACGGCGCCCATCGACCTGGGGCGTGCGCCGACCGAGCTGCGCCCGGTCGTCTTGGCACTTAACGGGTGGCTGGACCGGCTGACCCAGGCGATGGCGTATCAGCGGGCGTTCACCGATGCGGCGGCACACGAATTGCGCACGCCTTTGACGGCGGTGGACACGCACTTGCAGGTGGCGGAGCTCACGCAGGGCGAGCCGGCCAGGCGGGCGTTGCATCAGGCGGGGGTGGGCGTGCGTCGCTTGCGGCATACGCTGGATCAGATGATGACGCTTGCGCGTGCGGAGGCGCCTGAGCATTCGCCGCAGGCGTGCAAGTCGGTGCGCGAGGTTTTGGAGGGCGTTCTTGCCGCGGGGGAGGAGACGGATCGGGGCCCCGTTCCGCTGCGAGTTGGGTCACTGTCTGAGTGGCGGAATGGGGCCCCGGTCCGTCGTGACGTACCTCGGATCGCATTCAGCATGTCGTGCGAAGACGGGGGCACACCGATCCCTCGTTCGATGCTTGGCACGGCGGTGCGCAATCTCGTGGATAACGCGTTGCGGTATTCCCCGGCGGAGTGTCCGATCGAAGTGACGGTAGGGATGGACGACCATCGTCGGCAGTACTGCATCGTGGTAGGAGACCGGGGTCCGGGCCTGGCGCCGGAGCAGGCGATGCGACTGGGTCAGCGTTTCTGGCGTGGCGATCAGGGGCGGCAGCAGGGTGAGGGGTCGGGCCTGGGGATTTCCATCGTGCAGGCCATCGCCTCGCGCTTTGGCGCCACGCTCGAGTTTGCGCCGCGCGATGGCGGGGGGTTGCTGGCGCGGCTGTACGTGCCCGTTGGCTGATGAGCGACCGATCGCACCTATCCCACCCATCGCACGCGTTAAGCCATCGAACTGAGCGTGCGACGAAACCGTCGCAGTGAGACGGCGAAGAACACGGCGCCGATGAGCGCGAGCGCCATGAACTGCACCCACACCACGCCGATCCCGGCCCCTCGGAACAGGATCGCCTGACTCAGCTCGACGAAATGCGTGGTGGGCGCGGCCAGCATGATGTCCTTCACCAGCGGAGGCATGCTCTCGCGCGGCGTGTTTGCGCCCGAGAGCATTTCCAGTGGCAGCAGCACCAGAATCAGCAGCATGCCGAACTGCGGCATCGACCGGGCGAGCGTCGCAAGAAAAATCCCCATCGACGTGGTGGCGAACAGGTGCAGCGTTGCTCCCAGCAGGAACAGCGCCACCGACCCGCCGATCGGCACATGCAGCGCACCGCTCACGATCAACCAAAGTGACATCGCGGCGGCGATCAGCACCACCAATCCCATCGACCAGATCTTCGCCGCCATGATTTCGGTCGGTGTCACCGGCATGACGAGCAAATGCTCGATCGTGCCGTGCTCGCGCTCGCGAATGAGGGCGGCGCCCGTGAGGATGATCGAGAGCATCGTGATGTTGTTGACGATCTCCATGAGCGCGCCGAACCACGCGCGCTCCAGCGTCGGGTTGAAGCGCACGCGCAACGCCAGATCGATCGGCAATGCGAGGTTCGATCGGTATCGCTGGAGGAACTCGCGCACCTCTGCCGAAACGATCTGCTGCACATAGCCGCTGCCGGTGAACGCCTGACTCATGCGCGTGGCGTCGACATTGAGCTGGACTTCGGCCGCACGTCCCGCCAGCACGTCGCGCTGAAAATTCGGCGGAATGTTCAACGCGAACGTGAACGCGCCTTCGTCCATGCCGCGATCGACGGCGTCCGCCGTAATCATGCGCGGCGGGGTGAACTGCGGCGGATAGAACGCCGAGACGATGCGCTGCGAGAGCGGTGAAGCGTCTTCGTCCACAATCGCGATCGGCGCAAGATGCAATGTGTCGGGCAGTGCTGTCGCTGCGGAATAGACCGATGCCGTGAACGTATAGACGATGAGCACCAGCATCGTCACATCGCGCGCCAGACTCCATAGCTCCTTGATGCCGAGCCGATAGATGTTCGCCAGATGCCGCGGCCACGGATGCGGGTTCTGCGGCGGTGCCTCGCGACGCGAGGCCGGCGGGAGCGTCGGGCCTGCCATCACCTCTCCTGTTTGTTGAGCAGCAGGATCGTGGAGCCGAGTACCACGGGCACGGCGATCAATAACGGCCAGAACGCGTTGCCGAGGTCGGCAAATCCGAGCGCCTTGTTGAACACGCCGCGGCTGATGATCAGCATGTAGGTCGACGGATAGATCTCGCCGATGATCCGGCCCGAGCCCTCCATCGAGGGCACCGGCGTGAGCATCCCGGAAAACTGGATCGCCGGAATCATGGTGCCGATCATCGTGAAGAACAGCGCCGCGATCTGGCTGCGGGTGAAAGTGGATGCCAGCAGGCCAATGCCCGTGGCGACGACATTGAAAATGAAGACGGCGCTCACGAGCGTCAGAAAGCTTCCCTTGATCGGCACGCCGAACAGCGTCACGGCGATGAGCGCCATGAGCAGGAAGTTCAGCATGGCAAGCGCGACGTACGGAATCTGCTTGCCGATCAGGAATTCCGTGCGGGTGACCGGTGTCACGTACAGGTTCAGGATCGAGCCGAGCTCCTTCTCCCGCACCACGGACAGGGCGGTAAGCATGGCAGGCAGCATCAGCAAGAGCAGCGGAATCACCGCCGGTACCATCGCGGGAAGGCTCTTCACGTCGGGGTTGTAGCGATATCGGATCTCGATGTCGAGCGACGACGTCGGACGCGCGCCGAGGCGGTGCAATGACTGATCCGCCAGCCAGGTCTGGTGCATCCCCTGCACGTAGCCCTGCACCGTCTCGGCGCGCATCGGCATCGCCCCGTCTATCCATGCGCCGATCTCGACCGCCTTGCCGCGTAACACGTCGCGAGCGAAGCCCGGCGGAATCTCGATGGCCAGCGCCAGGTCGCCTTCGCGCAGTCGCCGGTCCATATCGGCGTCGTCCTTGATGGGCGGTTGTTCGATGAAGTAGCGCGACCCCGCGATGTTGAGCGCGTAGTTCTGGCTCAACGTGGTCTGGTCGCGGTCGAGCACGGCGTAGCGCAAATCTTCCACGTCCATGCTGATACCGTAGCCCATCACCAGCATCAACACGAGCGAGCCCACCAGCGCAAGCGTGGCGCGCACCGGGTCGCGCTGCAGCTCCAGCGTCTCGCGCCAGAGATAGCTGAGCAGGCGGCCGAGCGAGAATGCCTTGTGCCGAGGGGGCGCCGTTTCGACGATGACAGATGATTCAGGCGGGGTGGACGTGTCAGGCGACGCTGGCGCCAGCGATGCGCCGCCACCTGCTTCCACGAGATACTCGATAAAGGCCTGCTCGAGCGTGGCCGCGCCCTTGTCGTGCGTGATCTTCGCGGGCGGATCGGACACGAGCACCTTGCCCGCGTGCATCAACGAGATGCGGTCGCAGCGCTCCGCCTCGTTCATGAAGTGCGTGGAGATGAAGATCGTCACGCGATCCCGGCGCGACAGTGCCACCAGCAGACGCCAGAAGTTGTCGCGCGCGATGGGATCGACGCCCGACGTCGGCTCATCGAGAATCAACAGTTCGGGCTTGTGCACCATCGCCACGGCGAGCGACAGGCGCTGACGCATGCCGAGCGCAAGGGTGTCGGGCAGTGCGCCCAGCACGTCTGCCAGACCGAAGCGACGTGCCATCTCGGCCACGCGTGCGCCGACCTCGGCCTCGGGCACATGGAACAGCCTGGCGTGCAGCACGAGGTTCTGATGCACCGTCAGCTCGGTATAGAGCGAGAACGCCTGCGACATGTAGCCCACGCGGCGGCGTGTGCCGATGTCCTTCGGATCGACTTCGTGACCGAAGAGCCAGGCCCGGCCGTCGCTCGCTTGCAGCAGGCCGGTGAGCAACTTCATCGTGGTGGTCTTGCCGCAACCGTTCGAGCCGAGGAAGCCGAAGATCTCGCCGCGACGAATGCGGAAGTCCACGTGATCGACCGCAACGAAATCGCCGAAGCGCATCGTGAGATCCTTGGCTTCGATGGCGATCTCCGTGTGTTCGTCGATCGGCAGCGGCGGAATCGCGACGGGCTCGTAGCCGCGCGTTTTCTCCGCAGGCAGCAGGTCGATGAACGCCGCTTCCAGGGTGTCTCGCCGCGTGTGCGCAAGCAACTCGGCGGGCGTGCCGGTCGCGAGCACCCTGCCCGCGTCCATGGCGACGAGCCAGTCGAAGCGCTGTGCCTCATCCATATACGCGGTGGCGACGATCACGCTCATCGTCGGTCGCGCGCGACGAATGCGCGCGATCAATTCCCAGAACTGAGCGCGCGCGAGCGGATCCACGCCGGTCGTGGGCTCGTCGAGCACCAGCAGATCGGGATCGTGAATCAGCGCGCAACACAGCCCCAGCTTCTGCTTCATGCCCCCCGAGAGCTTGCCCGCCGGCCGGTCGAGAAACGCATGCAGGCCGGTGCTGTGCGTGAGGTCATCGATGCGGCGGCGCCGCTCCGGGGCATCGTGACCGAAGAGCCGCGCGAAGAATTGCAGGTTCTCCTCGACGGAGAGCGTCGGATAAAGATTCTTGCCGAGTCCCTGCGGCATATAGGCGATGCGCGGACACACGCGGTCGCGATGCGCCTTGCTCGCCATGTCGCCGCCGAGCGCTTCGACGGTGCCCGCTTGCACCACCCGCGCGCCCGCGATGAGCGACAGCAGGGTGGACTTGCCGACGCCGTCCGGACCGATCAGACCGACTATGCCATGGGCGGGGAGGTCCAGGCTGACGTTGTCCAACGCGACCGTCTTGCGGCCGTAACGCAGTGTCACGTCGGCGACGCGCACCACCGGCGGCAAGCGGCTGCCGGGCGGGGGCGATATCGAAGGCGAAGGTGGGGGCGGCACCGTCATGATGCGCGGCTCACTGCGGCAGCTTCGTTTGCAATTGGGGCGGCCACGGCACCTGACGGTCGGTCTTCACCCAAGCGACGCCGGGCAGGCCCGTCTTCACGAGCGTCAGATGCTGTTGCAGCAATTCGGGCGCAATCTGCGCGCGCACGCGGAACATCAGCTTCTGGCGCTCGCTCTCGGTCTCGACGGTCTTCGGCGTGAACTGCGCCGTGCTCGAGACGAAGGAGAGGGTCGCGGGAATGACGTACTGGGGCGCTGCGTCGAGCACGATGCGAACGTCGGCGCCCATGGCGAGACGGCCGGCCACCGTTTCCGGCAGGAAGAACGTCATGTACACATCCGACAGGTCGACGAGGTTGAGCACCTTGCCGCCCGCCGCCAGCACTTCGCCGGGTTGCGCTACGCGAAATTGCACGCGGCCGTCGCGCGGCGCCTTGAGTTCGCTGTCGGCAATATCGGCTTCGATACGGTGGATGGTGGCCTGCGCGGCTTCGACTGTCGATCTCGCGCCAGTCACCTGGGCGTTGGCCGCCTCCACCGCCGATT
>NZ_KB290540.1:114216-114440 GCF_000282835.1 Pandoraea sp. B-6
CCGCCGATTGCGCGGCGGCGACCTGCGCGCGCGCCGCGGTGACGGCGGCGCGCGTGCTGCGAACGCGCGCACGATCGTCGTCCAACTCCTGCACCGACGACGCCCCTTCTTTCGACAGGGTCTCCGAGCGCGACAGACGCCGCGCGGCGGCGTCGAGTTCGGCCTCGCGTGCCGCCACGTTCGCCTCGGCCGTCGCCTTGTCCGACACGCGCGCGGCGGCCTGT
>NZ_KB290541.1:0-3781 GCF_000282835.1 Pandoraea sp. B-6
GGAAATCGATTGGGGTGCTGCGTTTGCCGAGGAAGCTGGCAAGGCTGCCGGGGACGCCCACGAGGCGCCCGCCGCCCATGGCGACTCGGCGGCTGCCACGTTGTCGGCGCTGGAAGCGCTGGGTGCCGCCGCCGCTGTCGGCGGTGCTGCCGCTACGTCGGTGCCTGCGCCTGAGTCAAACATTTCCGCGCCGGCCGAGCCCGCCGACGCTTCGCTCGACGGCAGCGTAGCCGGCATGCTGGGCGATCTGGATCTGGCGATCCCGGGACAGGCGGCGCATGTGGGCACGATTTCGAGCGATGCCTTGCCGTCGCTCTCGAAGGGGATGGGTTCGGTGCAGTTCAAGATGGCGCCGATGGACGATCCGCTGCGCTCGCATGCGAGCGCGGACGAGGAGGCGTTCGACGAGCCGGACGGCGAACTGAGCGATGCCGACTTCGACGCCGCGATGCAGCAGGCCAGCCACTCGCCGGTCGCGTCGCGCAGCTATACGGACACCGCGCACGAGGCACCCTCGCTCAAGCCGTTGTCGTTCGATCTATCGGACTTCAGCCTCGATCTGAAGGGCGACGACGCGCAGGCGAGCCCGGCGTTCGTGAGCGCGCCGACGCTGGCAACCGACATCGGAACGGAAGCCCTGATCGAGCACGAGGTGCTGCATGCACCGGCCCCGGAAACGCCGTATGCGGCCGAACCTGCGGCGCCGCAAGTGCCGCAAACGGTTGCGCCGGTGCCCGCCGTGCCGGCGTCACCCGTCGCCGCTGCGTCCGTCGAGCCGGGCGTGCCGGATGAATTCCATACGAAGCTGGAGCTGGCCACTGCGTATCAGACCATCGGTGACGACGAAGGCGCACGCGAACTGCTCGAAGAGGTGATTGCCGGTGGCGACGCCGCGCAGCAGTCCGTCGCCCGCACACGGCTCGCCGAGCTTGGCAAGTGACGCCGAGAAGTTGACGCCACGACAGGCTGACGAAGCCACCACAGATTGACCGTAGTTTGGGGCGCTCGTAGGTTGAGCGCCCATTTTTCTTTTTCATATGCGAATCGCACTGGGCATCCATTACGACGGCACGGCGTTCTCCGGCTGGCAATCGCAGCCGCATGGCAACACCGTGCAACAGACGCTCGAAGCCGCGTTGCGGGACTTCGGCGGCGTTGCGCTGCCCACGACCGTCGCGGGCCGCACCGATACCGGTGTGCACGGCATCGGTCAGGTGGCACATTTCGACACCGACCTGGACCGCGCCATGTTCTCGTGGGTGCGCGGCGTCAACGCGTTTCTGCCCAAGACGGTTGCGGTGCAATGGGCGCAGGCCATGCCGGACGATTTCCACGCCCGATTTACCGCCTTCGAGCGCACGTATTTCTATGTGCTGTACGTGCATCCCGTGCGCTCACCGTTGCTCGAGGGCCGATGCGGCTGGCTGCACACGCCGCTCGATATCGACGCCATGCGCGCCGCGAGTCGAGTGCTGGTCGGCGAGCACGACTTCTCGGCGTTCCGCTCGTCCGAGTGTCAGGCCAAGACGCCGGTGAAACATCTGTATGCCATCGACATCGAGCAGCATGGGCACTTCTTTGTGTTCCGCTTCCGGGCGAGCGCGTTCCTGCATCACATGGTGCGAAATATCATGGGCTGTCTGGTCGCCGTGGGCCGAGGCCGCCAGCCGGCGAGCTGGATGACGGATGTGCTCGCGAGTCTCGACCGTCGTCAGGCGGCACCGACGTTCATGCCGGACGGGCTGTATCTGGCGCGGGTGGGGTATCCTGAGCGTTTCGCGGTCCCCGAGCCCAACTGGGCGGCGTGGCCGTTCCCGATGCCGTGGGCAAGTTCATGAAATCCCGTACCCGAATCAAGATCTGCGGCCTGTCGCAGCCGGCCGACATCGATCACGCGGTGGCGCTGGGCGCCGACGCCATCGGTCTCGTCTTTTACCCGCCGAGCCCGCGCTACGTGGATCTGGCGCGTGCGGCCGAGCTGGCCCGCCGGGTGCCGCCGTATGTGAGTCTGGTCGGCCTGTTCGTGAACGCGACGGCCGACGAGATTGCCCGGACGGTCGAGGCTGTGCCGCTGACCACGCTGCAGTTCCATGGCGACGAAACGCCGGCGCAATGCGCGGTGTTGGCCGCCGCGGCGGGCAATCGTCCTTACATGCGCGCCATGCGTATCGGCCCGGAGACGAAAGACAGTGGCGATTTGCTACAATTCGCCAATGCATACACCGCTGCGCAAGGCATCTTGCTCGATGCCCTGGTCGAAGGCTACGGCGGTGGGGGAAAGGTTTTCGATTGGTCACTTATTCCAAAAGACATCGCGCGTCGGGCCGTTTTGAGTGGTGGCTTGAACGCACACAACGTTGCTGAAGCCATCGGCCGGGTGACGCCTTACGCCGTCGACGTGTCGAGCGGTGTAGAGGCGTCGCGTGGCGTGAAGGATCACGCCCGCATGACGGCGTTCGTGCACGCAGTGCGTGCCGCCGACGCCGAATGAGCAACCCGCCGGAACGCCCGCCTGAGCCGCGCGCCGGTACTGCGAAGAGTGACAACCATGTACGATTTCCCTGACGCCCGCGGCCATTTCGGTCCGTACGGCGGTGTCTTTGTGGCCGAGACGCTGATTCACGCGCTCGACGAGTTGCGCGAGGCCTATGCGAAGTATCAGCACGATCCGGCCTTCCTCGAAGAATTTCATTACGAACTGAAGCACTACGTCGGGCGCCCGTCGCCGATCTATCACGCCAAGCGCTGGAGCCAGGAACTGGGCGGCGCACAGGTGTACCTCAAGCGCGAAGACCTGAATCACACCGGCGCGCACAAGGTGAACAACGTGATCGGGCAGGCGCTGCTCGCGCGTCGCATGGGCAAACGCCGCGTGATTGCGGAGACCGGCGCCGGTCAGCATGGCGTGGCAACGGCGACCATTGCCGCGCGCTTCGGCATGGAGTGTGTGGTCTACATGGGCTCGGAAGACGTCAAGCGTCAGGCGGCCAACGTCTATCGCATGCAACTGTTGGGCGCGACCGTCGTGCCGGTGGAGTCGGGCTCGAAGACCCTCAAGGACGCGCTCAACGAAGCCATGCGCGACTGGGTGACCAACGTCGAGAGCACGTTTTACATCATCGGCACCGTGGCCGGGCCGCATCCGTATCCGATGCTCGTGCGCGATTTCCAGAGTGTGATCGGCGAGGAGTGCAAGGTGCAGATGCCCGAGCTGGCCGGCCGTCAGCCGGATTATGTGCTCGCCTGCGTCGGTGGCGGCTCGAACGCCATGGGTATTTTCTACCCGTATATCGATGTGCCGGACGTCAAGCTGGTGGGCGTGGAAGCGGCGGGCGACGGCATCGAGACCGGCCGTCATGCGGCGTCGATCATCGGTGGCACGCCCGGCGTGCTCCATGGCAACCGCACCTATCTGCTGCAGGACGCCAACGGTCAAATCACCGAAACGCATTCGATCTCGGCAGGCCTGGACTACCCGGGGGTGGGCCCGGAGCACGCGTGGCTGCATGACATCAAGCGTGCCGAGTACGTGGGCGTGACCGATACCGAGGCGCTGCGCGCGTTTCATGACTGCTGCCGGATCGAAGGCATCATTCCGGCGCTGGAGTCGAGCCACGCGCTGGCTTATGCGTGCAAGCTGGCGCCGACGCTGCCGAGCGATCAGATCGTGCTGGTCAATCTCTCGGGGCGCGGCGACAAGGACATGCACACCGTGATGGCGCTGCCCAGGCCGGCGTCGGGCGGGGCATAGGCGACATAGGCGACATAAGCGACATAAGCG
>NZ_KB290541.1:3831-10019 GCF_000282835.1 Pandoraea sp. B-6
GATCGGCGGCGTCGCGAGACGCCATCGATGGCAGATCCTAAAATCCTCAGATTCCAAGATCCATCAAGGACACCCGAACCAGCATGACCGATCTGACTGATCGCAAGGCGCCACTTGACGTCCTCGGGGCCGAGCGCCCCATGGACGCCACCGAAGCTGCCGCCGCGCGTCTCGAGGCCAGGGAAGCGGCCGGCGAGCTGCGTGCGCGTTGGGCGCCGGGCGACATCACCTTGCGTCATGCCGACTTCCTGGAGCACTTGCACGAGCTGGACGACGGCAGCGTCGATCTGATCCTGGCCGACCCGCCTTACGGGCTAGGCAAGGATTACGGCAACGACTCCGACAAGCGCTCCGGCGAGGATTTCCTCGACTGGACATATGGCTGGCTCGAAGCGGCGATACCGAAGCTCGCGCCGCGCGGCTCGCTGTACCTGTTCTGTACGTGGCAGTACGCCCCCGAGCTGTTCGTGTTCCTGAAGCGGCGCATGCTGATGATCAACGAGATCATTTGGGATCGCCGCGTGCCCAGCATGGGCGGCAGCACCCGGCGGTTCTCGTCGGTACACGACAACGTCGGCTTTTTCGCGGTCTCGAAGGATTACTACTTCGACCTCGATGCGGTGCGGGTGCCGTACGACGCCGCGACGAAGAAGGCGCGCTCGCGCCGTATCTTCGAGGGCAGCAAGTGGCTGGAACTGGGTTACAACCCCAAGGATCTGTGGTCGATCTCGCGATTGCACCGGCAAGACCCCGAACGCGTCGATCATCCGACGCAGAAACCGCTGCATATCATCGAGCGCATGGTGCTGGCCAGTTGCCCGCCCGGCGGTCTCGTGCTCGACCCGTTCATGGGCAGCGGCACGACGGCCGTGGCATGCGCGTTGCACGGCCGGCGTTTCGTCGGCTTCGAGCTGAACGCGCATTACCACGCGCTCGCCCACCAAAGACTTCAGAGACTTTCCGATCATGTCCCGCATTCAAGCGACGTTCCAAGCCTTGCAAGCGCAGGGTAAAAAGGGCCTCATCCCGTTCATCACCGCCGGCGATCCCGAACCGGGCTGGACGGTGAAGCTGATGCATGCGCTGGCCGACAACGGCGCCGACGTCATCGAACTCGGCGTGCCGTTCTCCGACCCGATGGCCGACGGCCCGGTGATTCAACGCGCCTCCGAGCGTGCGCTGGCCCGCGGCGTGAGCCTGGCGGAGGTGCTCGGCTACGTGGCGGTGTTCCGTCAGACCAACGACCGCACGCCGGTCGTGCTCATGGGCTATGCCAATCCGATCGAGGCGATGGGTCTCGACACCTTCGCCGAGCGGGCCGCCAAGGCCGGTGTCGACGGCGTGCTGGTCGTCGACTATCCGCCGGAGGAAGCCGAGACCTACGCCGGGGCCGTGCGTGCGCATGGCATCGATCCGATCTTCCTGCTCGCACCGACCTCGACCGAAGCGCGGATTGCCGCTGTGGCGCGTCAGGCCAGCGGTTATCTCTATTACGTCTCGCTCAAGGGCGTGACGGGGGCGGCGAGCCTGGATCTGGAAAGCGTGGCCGCGAAGATTCCTGAAATCAAGGCCGTCGCACCCCTGCCCGTGGGGGTGGGCTTCGGTATTCGCGACGCCGCGACGGCGCGCGCCATCGCGAGCGTAGCCGACGCCGTGGTCATCGGCAGCGCCATCGTTCAGCGCCTGGAAAACACGCCGCGTGATCTGGAAGGCCATAACGCGGTAAAATCGCTCGCTGAATTCATCGGCGGTATTCGCCAGGCGCTCGACGAGGGCGCCAAATCGGCGTAGATTTGCGGCGTTTGTTCGCGGGGTCGATTCGTCGAACCGCCCGGTGAAACGCTGAATTGACACGGCCGTGTTGCACGGTCGCCAGAAACGCCCGCCCCGCCTGGTGCGGGCGTTTGCCAAGGAGAAACTATGAGCTGGCTCGATAAGCTGCTGCCCCCGAAGATCAAGCAAACCGATCCGACGCAGCGCAACAAGAGCATCCCGGAAGGGCTGTGGATCAAGTGCCCGTCGTGTGAGGCGGTGCTGTATCGCAACGACGTGGAAGCGAATCTGCACGTTTGCCCGAAGTGCGATCACCACATGCGTATCGGTGCCCGTGCACGTCTCGACGCGCTGCTCGATCCGGAAGGCCGTTACGAACTGGGCCAGGAGATCGTGCCGGTCGACGCGCTGAAGTTCAAGGACAGCCGCAAGTACCCGGACCGCATCAAGGAAGCGATGGACGACACCGGCGAGACCGACGCAATGGTGGTCATGGGCGGCGCGATCCATACGCTGCCGGTCGTGGTCGCCTGCTTCGAGTTCGCCTTCATGGGCGGCTCGATGGGGTCGGTGGTCGGCGAGCGCTTCGTGCGTGGCGCGCAGAACGCGCTGGAGCAGGGGGTGCCGTTCGTCTGCGTGACCGCTTCGGGCGGTGCGCGCATGCAGGAAAGCCTGCTCTCGCTCATGCAGATGGCCAAGACCACGGCCATGCTCACCAAGCTGGCCAATGCCAAGCTGCCGTTCATTTCCGTACTGACCGATCCGACGATGGGTGGTGTGTCGGCCAGCTTCGCCTTCCTCGGCGATGTGGTGATCGCCGAACCCAAGGCGCTGATCGGCTTTGCCGGCCCGCGTGTGATCGAGCAGACCGTGCGTGAAAAACTGCCGGAAGGCTTCCAGCGTTCGGAGTTCCTGCTGCAGAAGGGCGCGATCGACATGATCGTCGACCGTCGCAAGATGCGTGAGGAGATTGCTCGCCTGATCGCCCTGATGCAATGCCAGCCGGCGGACGCCGTCGCCTGAGCACGGAAAATTCACGGGCGCGATGGCGTCGCGCGCACTGCCGCGGTGCCCCAAAGGGCGGTGCAACGGCGTAGAATGTCGCAACGCCACGCCGTGCCGCTCATGCGGCGCTTGAACGCATCACTCAGCAGGATAGAAAGCGCGGACGTTACGTGACGTCCGCGTTTTTGTTTTTCTGCCCGACCATCCATGCCGACCTACTCCACTCTCGACGCCTGGCTCGCCCATCTGGAAACCGCTCACCCTGTGGGCATCGATATGGGCCTCACGCGCATTGGTCGCGTGAAAGAGGCGCTCGGACTGCAATTCCCGTGCCCCGTCTTCACGGTGGGCGGTACCAACGGCAAGGGATCGACCTGCGCGATCATCGAAGCCATTCTGCTCTCGGCGGGTTATCGCGTGGGCTGTCACACGTCGCCGCATCTGATCTCGTTCAACGAACGCGCCCGCCTGAATGGCGAGAACGTCGACGACGCGACGCTGCTGAAGCATTTCGAGGCGGTCGAGGCCGCACGCACGAGCTTCGAAACGCCGGTCTCGCTCACGTATTTCGAGTTCACCACGCTGGCGATCATGCACTTGTTCGCCACCGCCGGGCTCGATGCCGTGATTCTGGAAGTCGGCCTGGGCGGGCGTCTCGATGCGGTGAACATCATCGACCCCGATTGTGCCGTCGTGACCAGCATCGACATCGATCACGCCCAGTATCTCGGCGACACCCGCGAGGCGATTGCCATCGAGAAGGCGGGCATCTTCCGCACGGGAAAGCCGGCGATCTGTGGCGATCCCGTGCCGCCGGCCTCGTTGCTGGCCGAGGCGGAGCGCATTGGCGCGGACCTGTGGCTGTTCGGTCGCGATTTCAACTATCAGGGCGACAAGCAGCAGTGGAGCTATGGCGGACGCCAGATGCGCCGCCCGTCGCTTGCGTATCCAGCCTTGCGGGGCGCGAACCAGTTGCTCAACGCGTCGGCGGCGCTGGCCGCGCTCGAATCGATGCGCGACACGCTCCCGGTGTCGGCGCAGGACATTCGGCTGGGGCTCTCGTCGGTCGAGTTGCCGGGGCGGTTCCAGGTGCTCCCCGGGCGTCCGGCCGTGGTGCTCGATGTGGCGCACAACCCGCACGCCGCTGCCGCGCTTGGCCACAATCTCGACGGCATGGGCTACTTTCCTTACACATACGCCGTGTTCGGGGCGATGGCCGACAAGGATATCGAGGGGGTGCTGCGGCATCTCGTCGACAAAGTGGATCACTGGCGCCTGTGCGCGCTGCCGACCGAACGTGCCGCGAGTCCACAGAAGCTGGAAGCGAGTCTGCGGGCGGTGGGGTTCGCGCCGGATGCCGATCATTCGGTCGAGACCTTTGACTCTCCCGAGAAAGCCTATGCCGCCGCGCTCGAGCAGTGCGGGGAGAATGATAGAATTGTGGTTTTTGGATCGTTCTTTACGGTGTCCGGCGTCATGTCGCACCGCAAATTACAGCGCCATTAAGGCATGACGGGACGTTGGCCGTGACAATTGCTTACGAGAAATGTCATGCGCGGTTCGCCCCCGATGCGCGATCATCATCCGTCCAACGACGCGAGTTACGACCAGAGCCAAGGGCCTATGGGATTGTTTTCCTTCCGCAAGAAAGACGCCGAAGCCGTTCCCCCCAAGCGCGGTAGCCGCCGGAGCGGCCGAACCGGCGCCCGTGCGGCGGGAGCGGGCGAATACAGCGAGCACGAGCAACTCGATCCGCTGCTGCCCGAGAAGCAACGCGCGCGCCGCCGTCTGGTGGGGGCATTGGCGCTGGTGCTCGCCGCCGTCATCATTCTGCCGATGGTGCTGGCCCCCGAGCCGAAACCGTCGGCTGACGACATCGCGATCCAGATTCCCGGAAAGGACACCAACTCGCCGCCCGTGCGCGTGAAGCCGAAGGCAGCCACGCCGCCGACCGACGCGTCGCTCGACAAGGGCGAAGTCGCGCTCGACAGCAATGCACTGGCCGGCGCGAACGCCGCCAAGCCGGCGGTCTCGACGCCCGCCCCGGCACCGACGGCCGTGCCGCCTGCCGCCGCGATGACCCCCGCGCCGAGCACAGTGCCGGAACCGGCGGTGGCGCAAGCGAAGCCGGAGAGCAAGCCGGAAGTCAAGAAACCCGAGCAGCACGCGGACGTGAAGCCGGCCGTGAAGCCGGAGTCGCACGACACGGCCAAGGCGCAAGCCAAGGCGCAGCCGAACAACAACGTCGCCGATCCCATTGCACAGTTCGCCCAGAACAACACGACGGCCAAACCCGCCAAATCGGCGGATAGCCACGACAGTGCGCAGAAGCCGGCGGCATCGAGCGGCAAGTACCAGGTGCGCATTGGCGCATTTTCGACGCAAGACCGGGCGCAGGCCTGGCTCGTCAAGCTCAAGCTCGTGAATGTGCCGAGCTACATGGTGAAGAGCAAGGTGGGGGGCCGTGAACTTTACCTGCTGCGCGCAGGACCGTTCGCCGATCGCGCGAGTGCGGAAGCGGCGGGCAAGAAGATTCGCGACGCCGGACTGACGGCGCAGGTCGCCGAGGCAGGCTGAGTTGAGCGATCCGGTGCATGGCGGTCTGCTGACCGTGGTGGATTACGGGGCCATTGCCATCCTGCTCGGCTCGATGCTGCTGGGCATGTTGCGCGGTCTGGTGCGCGAGTTGTTCAATCTGGTGGGCTGGGTCGTGGCGTTCTTCGTGGCGCGCGCCTTCGGCCCGGCGCTAGCGCATTGGTTGCCCGCCGATCTGCCCGGCGGCGAGATGACGCAAGGCGCCCTTGGCTTCCTGCTGGTGCTGGTCGCGGTGGTTTTTGGCGCCGGTATCGTCAGCGCGCTCGTCGGGCGCATGACCGATCTGATCGGGTTGCGTCCTGCCGATCGCGGATTGGGCATGATGTTCGGCATCGTGCGCGGCATGTTGCTCTTGATGTTGTTGATGGTCGCCGCCAAGTTAACGTCATTGCCGCAACAACCGGTGTGGCAGCAGTCGCTGGTGCGTCCGTGGGTCGAGGCGGGGTTGTCGCGGCTCATGCCGTATCTGCCCGAACCGGTGCAGCACTATCTGCACAATCCCGAGGCGGCGGTGCCGAGCGTCAATCCGCTGGGAACGCCGATTCCGTTGCCGCAGTTGGCGCCGTATCGTGGCACGCCGGATACGGGCGGGCAGGGCGGGCATGGTTCGCCGCGCCATTCGGACGGTGAGCGCGCCGAGGGGACTTCCGGCGCTGCGGAGACCTCGGGGACGTCCGCCCCAATGGGCGGTGGCGCCCTTCGCGGCGGTAGCGGCGGTAGCCTCGGCACGGGGCTGACGGGCGATGGCCTGAGCGGCCAAGGCGCGCTCGGTCAATCGCAGGGGTGGGGCATGCGCAGCGGCGGGGGGGGGGGGG
>NZ_KB290541.1:10045-25518 GCF_000282835.1 Pandoraea sp. B-6
CGGCCTGCACAAGGTTTCCGAATGACGGATAATACGGTCCGTTAGTTGCAGATTTCGATGTTTTTTGAAGGATTCATGCCATGTGTGGCATCGTCGGTGTAGTTTCCAAATCCCCGGTCAACCAGTTCATCTACGATAGTTTGCTGCTGCTGCAGCACCGCGGCCAGGATGCCGCCGGTATCGCGACGACGGATGGCCAGTCCTTCTACATGCACAAGGGCAACGGCATGGTGCGCGACGTGTTCCGCACGCGCAACATGCGCGACTTGCCGGGCAACGTCGGTATTGGCCAGGTGCGCTACCCGACGGCCGGCTCGTCGAGCGCCGCACAAGCCCAGCCGTTCTACGTGAATGCACCCTACGGCATCGTGCTTGCCCACAACGGCAACCTGACGAACTGGGAACAGCTCAAGGACGAGATGTTCCGTGTCGACCGCCGCCACATCAACACCACGTCCGATTCCGAAGTGCTGCTCAACGTGCTCGCGCACGAGCTGCAGGAAAGCTCGCGCAGCGGCCTGAGCGTCGGGTCGCTGTTCGAGGCGGTGGGCAAGGTGCATGGTCGTTTGCGCGGCTCGTACGCCATCGTGTCCATCATCTCCGGTTTCGGTCTGCTCGCCTTCCGCGACCCGCACGGCATTCGGCCCCTTTGCATCGGACGCTTCGATGGCCCGAACGGCACGGAGTGGATGGTGGCGTCGGAGTCCGTGGCGCTTGAGGGCATGGGCTTCGTGTTCGATCGCGACGTCAAGCCGGGCGAGGCGGTCTTCATCAGCAACGACGGTGAGCTGACGTCGCAGTTGTGCGCCGTCGCCGCCTCGTTGCATCCGTGCATTTTCGAACTCGTGTATCTGGCGCGTCCGGATTCCGTGCTCGACGGCGTGCCGGTCTACGATGCGCGCCTGCGCATGGGCGACTACCTCGCCGAGAAGATCCGGCGCGAGATCGACTATCAGGACATCGACGTCGTCATGCCGATTCCGGACTCCAGTCGTCCGGCCGCGATGCAGGTCGCCAAGCGACTGGGCCTGAATTATCGCGAAGGCTTCTTCAAGAACCGCTACGTCGGCCGTACCTTCATCATGCCCGGTCAGGCGATGCGCAAGAAGTCGGTGCGCCAGAAGCTCAACGCCATGCGGGTCGAGTTCAAGGACAAGAACGTGCTGATCGTCGACGATTCGATCGTGCGCGGCACGACCAGTCAGGAAATCGTGCAGATGGCACGTGACGCCGGCGCGCGCAAGGTGATCTTCGCGTCGGCCGCGCCGCCCGTGAAGTTCCCGAACGTGTACGGCATCGACATGCCCACGCGTAGCGAGCTGGTGGCACATGACCGCAGCGATCAGGAAGTGGCGCGCATCATCGGCGCCGACGCCCTGATCTATCAGGACGTCGAAGACATGAAGGCGGCCGTGCGTGACATCAACCCGGCGCTGGCCGACTTCGACGCCTCGTGCTTCGACGGCAACTACATCACCGGTGACGTCACGCCGGAGTATCTGACGCGTCTGGAGCAGCAGCGCAAGGCGCCGAAGGCCCCGGTGGTGGAGTCCGGTGACGGCGACGACAACGAGCCGCGCGGGGCGCAGCTCGGCCTCTGAGCCGACCCTGGCGCAGCGGGCGGCGGGGATTTTCCCTCCCCGTCGGCAACGTGCTACACTCGTTTTCACGTCGATTTGAATTCAGCTTGCGGACGTGGGGGAACTTCCCCGAAACAGCTAAAGCGAGGCCTAGACAGATGGATTTCGAGCCCGTTTTGCTGAACAGCGAAACGGGCTTTTCTTTTTTCGGCCGGCGGGCGGGCCAACCTAATGACGAGACACACGATGGACTCCTTCGACTTCGATACCCTGGCGGTGCGCGCTGGCACGCAGCGCTCCGAATTTGGTGAGCATTCCGAGGCGCTTTACCTGACCTCGAGCTTTGTATTCAAGAGCGCGGCCGAGGCCGCCGAACGCTTCGCGCATTCGGAGGAGGGCTTCACCTACTCGCGCTTTACCAATCCGACCGTGTCGATGTTTCAGGACCGTCTGGCCGCGCTCGAAGGCGGTGAGGCGTGCATGGCGACCGCGTCGGGCATGAGTGCCATCGTCTCGGTCGTGATGTCGGCGCTCTCGGGCGGCGACCACCTCGTCAGTTCGCAAAGCATTTTCGGCTCCACGCTCAACGTCTTCTCCACGATCTTCAATCGCTTCGGTGTCGAGACGACGTTCGTCGACCCGACCGATCTCGACGCCTGGCGTGCCGCGATCCGTCCGAACACGAAGATGTTCTTCCTCGAGACGCCGTCCAACCCGCTCACCGATATTGCCGACATTACCGCCATCGGCCAGATTGCGAAGGAAGCGGGTGCCTTGTTCGTCGTCGACAATTGCTTCTGTACGCCGGCGTTGCAACGGCCCATCGAGTACGGCGCAGACGTCGTCGTGCATTCCGCGACAAAGTTCCTCGACGGTCAGGGCCGCGTGCTGGGCGGGGCGATTGTCGGCACGAAGGAATTCATCATGGGCAAGGTGTTTACGTACGTGCGCAGCGCCGGTCCGACGCTGTCCGCGTTCAACGCCTGGGTGTTGCTCAAGGGCTTGGAGACGCTGTCGCTGCGTGTCGAGAAGCAATCGGAGAACGCGCTGGCGATCGCGCAGTGGCTGGAGCAGCAGCCGCAGGTCGCCCGTGTGTATTACCCGGGACTGCCGTCACACCCGCAATACGAACTCGCGCAGCGCCAGCAGAAGGCAGGCGGCGCGATCGTCGCGTTCGAACTCAAGGGGGCAACCCCGGCCGAGCAGCGTGAGAACGCTTGGCGCGTGATCGACAACACGCGGGTGTGCTCGATCACCGGCAACCTCGGCGATACGCGAACGACGATTACGCATCCCGCGAGCACGACGCACGGTCGCATCACGCAGCAAGCGCGCGCCGCGGCGGGCATCACCGAAGGCCTGATCCGCCTGGCGGTCGGTCTGGAGTCGCCGGCCGACATTCGGGCCGATTTGGCTCGCGGTTTCGTGAGCTGAGCGGAGTGGCCGTCATGAGTCGATTCTGGAGCGCGGGCGTTGCCGATCTGACGCCCTATGTGCCCGGTGAGCAGCCGCAGATGCAGCGTCTCATCAAACTCAATACCAATGAGAACCCGTACGGTCCGTCGCCGCGCGTGCTCGCCGCGATTCGCGAGGCGCTCGGCGGCGATGCGGACGCGCTCAAGCGGTACCCGGACCCCGACGCCCGCCGCTTCAAGCAGGCCATCGCCACACGGTTCGGCCTGGAAGTGGCCAACGTGCATGTGGGCAATGGGTCCGACGAAGTGCTGGCGAACGTGTTTCAGGGATTGTTGAAGCACGACAAGCCGATTCTGTTTCCGGACATCACCTACAGCTTCTACCCGGTGTACTGCGGGCTGTACGGCGTGGCGTTCGAGAACGTGCCGCTGACGGACACGTTCGAGATTCGCGTCGACGACTACCTCAAGCCCAACGGCGGCATCATCTTCCCGAATCCGAACGCGCCGACAGGTCGCCTGCTGGCCGGTGGCGAGATCGAGCGTTTGCTGGCGGGAAATCCGGATTCGGTGGTCATCATCGACGAGGCCTACATTGACTTCGGCGGCGAGAGCGCAGCGAAATTGATCGCGAAGTATCCGAACCTGCTCGTGGTTCAGACCCTCTCGAAGTCGCGCTCGCTGGCGGGGCTGCGTCTGGGCTTCGCCATCGGGCATCCGGATCTGATCGAAGCGCTCGAGCGCGTCAAGAACAGCTTCAACTCGTACCCGCTCGACCGTCTCGCGCAGGCAGCCGGCGTGGCCGCCCTTGAAGACGAGGCATATTTCGACGCAACGCGTCGGGCGGTAATCGCAAGCCGTGAGGCCCTCGTGACGCGCTTGTCGGCGCTGGGTTTCGAGGTGCTGCCGTCGACGGCGAACTTCGTGTTCGCGCGTCACCCGTTGCACGACGCAGCCCAACTGGCGTCGGCGCTGCGGGAGCGCTCGATCATCGTGCGCCACTTCAAGCAGGCGCGCGTGGCGCAGTTCCTTCGCATCACGGTCGGCACGGAAGCGGAGTGCGTTGCGTTCACGGACGCGTTGAAGGAAATTCTGGCGGGCTGACGAGGCTTGGGACGTCTCGACGTCGCGCAAGACGACGCGGGGGGACGATCATTCCCCCTGAGGGCCGGCAGTGCGGCAACGTGGAACGTTGCCAGCACTGTCGGCCCTTTTGTTTCATGTGATGAGATGTCTCCGGGGGCGCCGGGAAACGCACCGGCCTGAGCGCGCTGGCAGGGCAACAGGAATCCGCCGCCTGCGTTATGCTGTTGGGCGTGTTGCCAACCGGAGACTTCAGCATGTCGCACAACGTAGAGCTTTTCATTAACGGGCAGTGGAAGGGAGGCGCGGAAGGTCTCACGCTGCCGATCGAAAACCCGGCCACTGGCGAAACCATCGGAACTGTCGCGCGAGCGACCCAGCCGGATCTCGACGCCGCCCTCGCGGCGGCGGAAGCGGGCTTTGCCAAGTGGCGCGAAATCGCACCGTTCGAGCGCGCCAAGCTCATGCGCAAGGCCGCCGGTCTGCTGCGCGAGCGCGTCGGCGACATCGCACGTCAGATGACGATGGAGCAGGGCAAGCCGATCGGCGAAGCCAAGGGCGAACTGCTCTCGGCGGCCGACATCATCGAATTCTTCGCGGAAGAGGGCAAGCGCGCCTACGGCCGTCTGGTGCCGGCCCGTGTGCCGAATGTCTACCAGATGGTGATCCCGACGCCGGTCGGTCCGGTGGCGGCATTCACGCCGTGGAACTTCCCGGTCAATCAGGTGGTGCGCAAGGTCTCGGCTGCGCTGGCCGCCGGTTGCTCGGTGATCGTCAAGGCACCGGAAGAAACGCCCGCCTCGCCGGCCGGGCTGATTCGCGCCTTCGCCGACGCCGGACTGCCCGACGGTGTTCTGAACCTGGTGTATGGCGTGCCTGCCGAAATTTCGTCGTATTTGATCCCGCATCCGACGATCCGCAAAGTGTCGTTCACGGGTTCCACGCCGGTGGGCAAGCAACTGGCGGCGATGGCCGGTCTGCACATGAAGCGTGTGACGATGGAACTCGGCGGGCATGCGCCGGTGCTGATTTTCAACGATGCCGATATCGCTGCCGCCGTGCGCAATCTTGCTGCCGGCAAGTTCCGCAACGCCGGTCAGGTGTGTATCGCACCGACTCGTTTCCTCGTGCAGCGCGGCGTGTACGATCAGTTCGTCGACGCCTTCGTGAAGGCCGCCGAAGCGGTGCGCGTGGGTAACGGGCTGGATCCGGAAACGACGATGGGGCCGCTGGTCAATGGCAAGCGTTTCGAGGCGATCAGCGCGATCGTCGACGATGCGGTGGCCCAAGGCGCTCAGCTCAAAACCGGCGGTAAGCGTGCGGCTGAAGGCGGTCACTTCTACGCCCCGACGGTGCTGTGCAACGTGCCGTTGAGCGCGAAGATCATGCACGAAGAGCCGTTCGGCCCCGTCGCGATCGTCAATCCGTTCGATACGGAAGAGGAAGCCATTGCCGAGGCGAACCGTCTGCCGTACGGCCTGGCAGCATATGCGTACACGACGTCGCAGGGCACGGCGCATCGCCTGTCGGCGCGCGTCGAGACCGGTATGCTGACGATCAACCATTCGGGGCTGGCCCTGCCGGAAGTGCCGTTCGGCGGTGTGAAGGACAGCGGCTACGGTTCGGAAGGCGGCCCGGAAGCGCTCGAAGCGTACCTGCAGCCGAAGTTCGTGTCGCGGCTGGAGGCCTGACGCGGGCTGGCCCGGGTTATCTGCGACAAGTCAGCAGATAACGGTCGGGTCGCAAGCCGATGCGAGCTATCGCATCGGCTTTTTTGTTGCCCCGTCGGCCGACGCCATATCCATGGATGCTCGATACGGGCGTGCGTTGATGCTGCGCGCTGCCGGGGCAAACGCGTCGCTCATCACGTCGTGCGACGCATTGTAGTAAGTCGTGTCGATGTCGAGCAGGCCGAGCATGGTGTGGTCGAGCTGATCGGTTTGATAGGGCCGGGATTCCAGCGTTGCGCGCCGCTTCGCATCGATCCTGCCTCGCGTCCAGACGAGCATCGGGATCTCGTAGCCGGAGGCATCGGCGACAGACTGTCCGGTGTGATTGCGGGTGTGACCAACCTCCTGGGCGTGGTCTGAGCTGAACAGCAGGCTGGCGTCGGACGTCGCCGTGGCCGCCATAGTCTTGCGGATCAGACTGGCGACCACGTAATCGTTGTAGGCGATGGCGTTGTCATATTCGTTGCGCAAGCGACGCACCCAGAGCGACCGACCTTGCGTCGCGAGTTGGCGCACGACGGCATCGTCCGTGTTGTCGAAGCGTGCAAAGGCCTCCGGGTAACGCATATCGTAGGTCGGATGCGCGCCGAGCAGATGCACGACGATAAGCTTGCGGGGGGCGTCGCTCGCGAGTGCGGCTTCGACCTCCGGCAACAGGTTGCCGTCGTAATTGTTCTCGCCGCGCCCCAAGCCCTTGTTGATGAAGACCCGCTCGTCGGCGCGATTGGCGACGAGTCCCAGCCAGCCGTCGTTGGGCGCCTGATTCGAGATCCAGTAGGTGCGATATCCCGCTTCCTTGGCGAGCATGACGAGATCGGGCTGATGCGTCCAGGCGTCGGGATCGGCGAGGCTTGCGGGAGTGAGCATCTTGATGAGGGAGGCCATGGTCGCGGGCTCGGACGACACCACGTCACGGAAGACGGTGAGTTCGCGCCGCAATGCGTCGAGCATCGGCGTGGTGTTGCGCGCATAGCCGTAGAGCGACATGTTGTTGCGGTTCAGGCTCTCGCCGATCACCCACACAACGGTCTTGCGCGCGGGCCCCCGATACTGCACGCGCCAGTCGTTGCGCTGGGCCATGTTGCGGTCGAGTTCGCGTTGAAGCGTGTCGGCATGCGCGAGTTGTCGCTGGTAGTCGAGATAGCGGATCGGCCAGTAGAGCAGCGGGTTTTCCTTGGCCATCGTCGGATTCAGATGCAGCGCGAAAAAGCCCAGGAGCAGGCTGGTCACGGCGATTTGGCTGCGGCGCCGCATTGGCGGCGGAGCGTTCGCGGCCTCCGCCCGCGACAGGCGGCGCTCGAGCATGACCACCACCGACATTAGCACTGCGAAGACCCCGCTTGCCTCGGCGAGATCGCGCCAGTGGTGGCGGAAGAACTCGCTGGCTTCCGAAGGGTTCGTGTTGAACACCGCTTGCAGGACCAGCAGATGGTTCGGGCGCAGACCGAAGTAGTCGCGCAGAAACCCTTTGGTGGCTGCGTCGAGAAAGAAGACGGCAACGATGCCCAGCGTCGTCGCGCTCAGCCATGCCGGGCGCGTGCGCAGCATCAGGCACAAGCCCGTGAGCCCGGGTAGGGCGGATGCCATGAGCGCCGCGCTCTTGCCGTACTCTTTGGCGCTGAGCATGCCGAACGCCCAGAACAGGGCCAGGCCGGCCAGTCCGATGAGCAGGCGGTAGAGAAGTGGTTTCAAGGTGCGTGTCTCCCAATGCGTCGCGCACGTCGTTGCGTGCCTGTCGATGGCCGCTTGACCGGCGCCGGGCCAGTCCCGGTTGGCATGCGGCGGGGCGCCTGGCACCGGTCAGCGCCGCAATTCGACCAGAAATTGGGAGATTGGTGTCGTGAATGCGAATATTTTTAGGCGAATTCTATTCGTTATTCGGCGCATTCCGACCAATGTGCCTGCAGCCGAGCGATCGACTTAGCCTGAAGCGCCGCGGGCGAGGCGCTGGCGCCGCCACGCGGCGGGGGGCTGGCCGTAGTGCTGGCGAAACGCGTGGGACAGGGCGCTTTGGTCGTTGAAGCCGACCTCCAGGGCGATGTCGGCGAGCGTTGCGTCGCCGGTGCTCAGCAATGTGGCCGCACGTGCGAGCCGCAGGCGCATCAGATGCTGGTGAGGCGTCTCGCCGGTGATCGCGACAAAGGCATCGTGAAAATGACGCACGCTCATGCCGGCTTCCCGTGCCAGCGTTCCCGTACCTGGTGGCGTTGCCAGCGCAGTGCGCAGTCGGGCGTCGATGCACGCCAGGTCCAGCCGAACGGGGCGCTGTGCGGGGCGGGACGACGCCAGCCGCGCCGTGAGGGCGCCCAGCCAAGCACGCACGACAGGGTCGTTCGCGCTCAGGGGACACTCGCCGTCCATGCGCGCGCTCACGCGCCGGGCCATTGCCAGCAGGTTCGCGTCGAGCGTGAAAAAAGCCTCGTGCGCAAACGCGCGCTGCGAGCCTGTCGCCGTCGCCAGACGCGACGGCACATCCAGCACGACTTGTCGGTTGGGGCCGTCGCCCCGGTACTCATGCCGCACGCCGGCTGGAATCACCACGCCGTTGCGCGTGCCCACACGCCCGTATTGCGTTGCATTGCCGTCCAGCGACATCGACATGCGCCCGGACAGTCCGATCACGACCTGATGAAAGTCATGCGTGTCGGTGCGATCGGTCGGGCAGTATTCGCGGAGCGCGAGGATCGGGATGGACATGGCAGGAGAAGAAGAATACGACCGTGATCGAATGGCGAAGTATCCGACGTTATCACCGATCGACGAAGTAAGGCGCACAAGGGGGGGCGACCTCACGTTCTCGGTGAGTGCGCGCACGTGGCTGATATAATGCCAGCTTCCGAATGTTGGCGACCCGCCTGCGCGAGACCCTCCGCCGCGGGCGTTTTTGTTTGTCGCCGACGCGATGCACCCACGCCAAATCATGACCACTGTCCGCACCCGCTTTGCGCCTAGCCCGACCGGTTTCATCCATCTGGGCAACATCCGTTCCGCTCTTTATCCGTGGGCCTTCGCGCGTCACAATCACGGCGCGTTCGTGTTGCGCATTGAAGACACCGATCTCGAGCGTTCGACCCCGGAAGCCGTGCAGGTCATTCTCGAAGGCATGGAATGGCTCGGCCTCGATTACGACGAAGGTCCGTTCTACCAGATGCAGCGCATGGACCGCTATCGCGAAGTGCTCGAGCAACTGAAGGCCGCCGGTCACGTCTATCCGTGCTACATGAGCATGGAAGCCCTCGACGAGCTGCGCGAGCAGCAGCGCGAGCGCGGTGAGAAGCCACGTTACGACGGTCGCTGGCGTCCGGAGCCGGGCAAGGTGCTGCCCGAGCCGCCGGCCGGTGTGCAGCCGGTGTTGCGCTTCAAGAACCCGCTCGCCGGCAGCGTGGTGTGGGAA
This sequence comes from Pandoraea sp. B-6, assembly GCF_000282835.1. Taxonomy (NCBI): domain Bacteria; kingdom Pseudomonadati; phylum Pseudomonadota; class Betaproteobacteria; order Burkholderiales; family Burkholderiaceae; genus Pandoraea; species Pandoraea sp. B-6. The sequence goes on from NZ_KB290541.1 coordinate 19,248, forward strand.
GACGCCGTCAAGGGCCGCATCGAAATCTCGAACGACGAGCTCGACGACCTTGTGATCGCGCGTCCGGACGGCACGCCGACCTACAACTTCTGTGTGGTTGTCGATGACATCGACATGGACATTACGCACGTGATTCGTGGCGACGACCATGTGAACAACACGCCGCGTCAGATCAACATCTTCGAAGCACTCGGCAAGCAGCCGCCGATCTACGCCCATCTGCCCACGGTGCTTAACGACCAGGGCGAAAAGATGTCCAAGCGCAACGGCGCCATGAGCGTGGTCCAGTATCGCGAGGAAGGGTTCCTGCCCGAGGCGGTGGTGAACTATCTGGCACGGCTGGGCTGGGCGCACGGCGATGCCGAAGTGTTCTCGCGCGAGCAGTTCGTGACGTGGTTCGACCTCGATCATCTGGGCAAGTCGCCCGCACAGCACAATCCCGAAAAGCTGCTGTGGATGAACAACCAGTACCTCAAGCAGGCGGATAACGAGCGCCTGGCCGGGCTGACCGAGCCGTTCCTGCAGAAGGCGGGCGTGTCGATCGAAGGCGGTCCGTCGCTCGCAGGTGTGGTCGGGCTGTTCAAGGACCGGGCGAACACGATCAAGGACATCGCGGCGAGCGCCGAAATGTTTTATCGCAAGCCGGCACCTTCGGACGACGATCTGGCCCAGCACATGACGGATACCGCGCGCGCGGCCGTGAAGGATCTTGGCGCGGCGCTGGCGGCGTTGCCCGAGTGGACGAAGGCGGCCATCTCGCCGGCATTCAAGGCCACGCTCGCCCAGCATGGCATGAAGATGCCGCAGCTCGCGATGCCGGTGCGTCTGCTCGTGGTTGGCACGACGCACACGCCGGCCATCGACGCGGTGCTCGAACTGCTTGGCCGCGATACGGTGCTGGCGCGTCTGGGCGCCTGAGGAGCACAGCGTGCGAGCGCTTTCCGGGCCGCCAGCGGCGGCGCCGGAAACACAAAACCCCGGGATGCGCGAGCATCGCCGGGGTTTTTTGCGAGGGGGGCGCCATCACATCCAGCGCCCCTGCGCACGCCTTACGACGGCAGGTTGCCTTCCGAGGCAACCGCGCTGGCGGCGCTGGCCCTGGCCGGCGACACCGGACGCTTGGCGCGCGAATAGCCTTCGAGCAGCTTGACCATCTGCGCGTAGATCTTCGGGTTGCCCGCGAGGACTTCGCCTTCGAACAGGAAGTCCGATTCGCCGGTGTAGTTGCCGACCAGACCGCCGGCTTCGGTAATCAGCAGGCTGCCGGCCGCCATGTCCCACGCGTTCAGTCCCTGCTCGAAGAAGCCGTCCATGCGGCCGGCCGCGACGTTGGCCAGATCGAGTGCCGCCGCGCCCGGACGGCGGATGCCCGCGCAATGCTCGGTCATCGTGCCGAACATCTTCAGATAGTTCTCAACGCCTTGCAGGTCGCGGAACGGGAAGCCGGTGCCGATCAGGCCATCGGCCAGACGATCGCGGCGCGACACGCGAATGCGCTTGCCGTCGAGAAAGGCGCCACGGCCACGCGATGCGGTAAACAGTTCGTTGCGGGTCGGATCGTAGATCACGGCTTGCGAGACGATACCCTTGTGGGCGAGCGCGACCGACGTGCAGTAGTATTGCAGGCCGTGAATGAAGTTGGTGGTGCCGTCGAGCGGATCGATGATCCACTGGTATTCGGAACCCGACTTGCCATGTTCCTCACCCGATTCTTCGGCGAGGATGGCGTGGTCCGGATAGGCTTGCAGAAGGGTTTCGATGATCGCTTGCTCAGCCGCTTTGTCCACTTCCGTCACGAAGTCGTTGTGCTGCTTTTTGGTGACCTTGACAGTGTCGATGTCGAGAGAGGCGCGGCTGATGATGTTGCCGGCGCGGCGCGCGGCCTTCACCGCGATATTGAGCATGGGATGCTGCATGACAGATTCCTGTTAAGGCCATTGCCGTCGGTACGCGCGACCCCCTCTGGGCCGGCCGTCAGGCATGGCAGACAAAGCGAACAAATTGAGCAAGAGCGATGCCCCGCAAGCGCCGCGCACCGGGTGGCGGCTCGTTTGCAAGGACGAAAACGCGCATTTTAGCAAAAACGCGGCGCTTGCGCTGAGACGTCTTCGGGTTTCGCGCCCGCTTCTGACCCTTTTTCGGGGTTCGGCGGTTTCATGGCAGTACCGGCGAGGTCCGGCGATCGGGGCCATCATGACCGCCCGCAGCGTTCGCGATTCAGGGCAAAATAGCAACGTTTGCCGTTGAACGGCCGGCCGAGCCGAACGACAAGCGTGGACCGGTTCCGATCCCGGTGACGGCGCGTCGTGTTTTCGCATGCCTCTGTTTCCACTCCTCATCACTGCCTCATGTCACAGTCTGCTGTTGCCCATCCCGCGTCGTCGTTGTTCGATCAAGTGCGTTTCGTGCTCAACGAGACGAGCCATCCCGGCAACGTCGGGTCGGCCGCCCGTGCAATCAAGACGATGGGGTTTGGCCGGTTGGTCCTGGCCGCACCGCGCGCGGGGGCCGACGTGCTGCGCGATCCGGAAGCCGTGGCGCTCGCGAGCGGCGCCGACGACGTGCTGGCAAATGCGTGGGTCGTGCCCGATCTCGATTCGGCCTTGCAGGGCGTGAGCTGGGCCGTCGCCTTGTCGGCGCGTTCGCGTGAATACGGGCCGCCCAATGCCGAGCCGCGCGAGAGCGCCGCAATCGCAGTGCAGCACGCGGGGCAGGGCGAGGCGGTGGCGTTCGTGTTCGGTAGTGAGCGCACGGGTTTGTCGAATGACGATGTCGAGCGCTGCAATGCGCTTGTCCATATCCCCGCCAACCCGGTGTACAGCTCGCTCAATCTCTCGCAGGCGGTGCAACTCATCGCTTACGAAGTGCGCATGGGCTGTCTGGCGCGCGAGCGCGGCGAAGGACCGCATGCCGCGACGGTGGCCGTGTTGCCCTCGGAACTCGATGCCACCGCGCATGCGTCGCTGGCGACACGCGATGACGTCGAAGGCATGCTTGTGCATCTGGAGCGTGCGCTCGTCGAACTCGATTTTCTCGACCCCGAGAATCCGAAGAAGCTCATGACGCGCCTGCGCAGACTTTTCGCAAAGAGCCATCTGGAGCGTGAGGAGGTGAACATCCTGCGCGGCATCGCGAAGCACATTCTGGAGCGCAAGCACCGGCGGTGACCCGCCACCGCTCGCCGCGCTTTTTGCACCCACCGTACCCAGTGTGCCCGCCGTGCGCGACCTTCACGAAGGGCGCGGGCCCCGGTAACGCCGCGATGATCCGCGCCAGAACGGCCGGACACCCACCACAGGATCGAATTCAGACTCATGTTCACCCGTCTTCGCGAAGATATCGCCGCCATTCGACAGAAAGACCCGGCTGCCCGCAGCAACTGGGAAGTTTTCACGTGCTACCCGGGCCTGCATGCCGTGATGCTGCATCGCGTTGCCCACGGATGCTGGACCTCCGGCTTCAAATGGCTTGGCCGCTACGTGTCGCAATATGCGCGCTTCCTCACCGGCATCGAAATCCACCCGGGGGCGACGCTTGGCCGCCGCGTCTTCATCGATCACGGCATGGGTGTGGTGATCGGCGAGACGGCCGTCATTGGCGATGACTGCACGATTTACCAGGGCGTCACTCTCGGCGGCACGTCGCTTGCGCGCGGCGCGAAGCGCCACCCGACGCTGGCACCCGGCGTGATCGTGGGCGCGGGCGCCAAAGTGCTCGGCGGTTTCACCGTGGGCGAGGGCGCGAAGATCGGCTCGAACGCGGTGGTGGTGAAGGCGGTGCCCGCCGGCGGCACGGCGGTGGGCAATCCCGCGCGCATCATTCGCCCCGACGCGCCTCGCGAGGACACGCAAGCCAAGCCGAACGACCACGAGCGCAAGCCGGAATTCTCCGCTTATGGCATTACGCCGAACGCCGACGATCCCGTCTCGCTTGCCATTCACGGACTGATCGAGAACGCGACCGATCAGGCGCACAAGATCGATGTGATGGTGGCGGCGCTCAACCAGCTTGGCGCGCATCTCGAAGCGTTGGGCGCGAGCAAGATCGATACCGCGGAGCTGCGCAAGCTGGGCAAGGAAATCCAGGACATGTAACGCGCCATGGCGCGAGGTCGCGCTTGTGCTTGCGAAAACGGCCCGTCATCCGCACGGGCCGCCTTGCTTTGGGGGGCAACGCCTTAGCGGTTGCCGGGGGCGGAGTCCGCAAGATCGATCGCCCGTAAGCCGTGGCTGTCCCATTGCAGATAGCCGCCACGCGGCGTCGCCACATCGAACTCCCAGTCGGGCAACACCCAGCGCACGCGGCGGCCGTCGGCATGGCGTGCCGGACGATGCGTATGCCCATGCACAAGCGTGCGCTCACCGGCGGCGTCGAGCAGGGCGGCGATGGCTTGCGCGTTGGCATCGGCGTAGGCCATGCGATGCGCACCCTTGGCGGCACTGCGCCGCCGGATGCGATTCGCGATGGCCATGCGCAAGCGCAGCGGCAGCGTCAGGAAGAGCGCCTTGCCGAGCGGCGAATGGGCGACGCGTCGAAAGCGCTGATAGCCCACGTCGTCGGTGCACAACTGATCGCCGTGACTGAGTACCAGCGCCTGCCCGAGAAACGAGAACACGCACGGATCGTCGAGCAGGATCGCACCGGCCGCGCGTGCGAAGCGCTTGCCGAGGAGGAAGTCCCGATTGCCGCGCATCACGGCAATCGGCACGCCGCTCGCGGACAGTTCCGCCATGGCGGCCGTCATGCGACGTGCGAACGCGCCGAGGGGTTCGGGGGGGCGCGTGGAGGCTTCGGTGCGGGTGTCGGTCAGCGTGGCGACGTCGAGCATGTCGTCGCCGATCCAGTATTCGAACAGGTCGCCGAGAATGAACAGGACGGACGCTTCACGCGCGGGGCCGCGCAGGAAGTCCTCGAAGACTTGCACCGTGCGCGGCAGCGCCGGCGAGAGGTGAAGATCGGAAATGAAAAGCGCGGGCCCGTCGCCCCGTGGTGTCACAGGGCATGGCGAGCACCGCGCAGTCGATGCTGGCATCGAGAGGCTGCGTTGGCGGTGGACGCGCTTACGCGACGATCACGGCCTTCTCGATGACGACGTCGTCCACCGGCACGTCCTGGTGGAAGCCCTTCGAGCCGGTCTTCACGCCCTTGATCTGATCGACGATGTCCTGGCCTTCGACGACCTTGCCGAACACGGCGTAGCCCCAGCCTTGCGGCGTCGGTGCGCTGTGGTTCAGAAAGTCGTTATCGCTGACGTTGATGAAGAACTGCGCCGTGGCCGAATGCGGATCGTTCGTGCGGGCCATGGCCAGCGTGTACTTGACATTCTTCAGGCCGTTGTTGGCTTCGTTCTCGATCGGCGCCTCGGTGGGCTTTTGCTTCATGCCCGGCTCGAAGCCGCCGCCCTGGATCATGAAGCCATTGATCACGCGGTGGAACACCGTGTTGTCATAGAAGCCGTTCTTGACGTAGTTCAGGAAATTCTCGACCGACTTCGGCGCCTTGTCGGCGTCGAGTTCGATGCGAATGACGCCGTGATTCGTGTGCAGTTCAACCATGATGCTTTCCTTCAGATGAAATGGTCCCGTTGGGCCGGAGAATGTCAGCGCTTGACGACGCTGGCCGATTCGATCACGACGGGCGTGGCCGGCACGTCTTGGTACATGCCCTTGCGGGTCGTGGCAACGCCCTTGATTTTCTCGACGGTATCCATGCCGGATACCACCTTGCCGAAGACCGCGTAGCCGTAGCCGTCCGGGTTGGGGTAGTCCAGTGACGCATTATCCTTCACATTGATGAAGAATTGCGCGGTCGCGGAGTTCGGGTTCGACGTCCGGGCCATCGCGATGGCGCCGGTCACGTTCTTCAGGCCGTTCTGCGATTCGATGGGGATCGGCGCGCGAGTGGGCTTTTCATTCATCTCCGGCGTGAAACCGCCGCCCTGGATCATGAAGTTGCCAATCACGCGATGGAAGATCGTGCCGTTATAGAAACCGCTGTTGACGTACTGAAGGAAGTTCTCGACCGTTTTCGGGGCGGCCTTCGGGTTGAGTTCGACGACGAAGTTGCCGGCCGACGTTTTGAACAGCACTTGCGGCTGGACGTCCTGCGCGAACGCACTCAGGCTCGTCCCCGACAGGGCGGCCGCAGCGAGTGCGCCGCCGAGCAGCGCGCGACGCAGGCGATTCGGAAAATTCATGCATGTCTCCGTAGGCAATGAGGGATCGATTCTTGGGACGACGGGGGCGGGGTTTAGTTGCCCGACTTGCCGACG
>NZ_KB290541.1:25528-51127 GCF_000282835.1 Pandoraea sp. B-6
GCGTCGTCGCCAGACTTGGGCGCTGACGGGGTCTGGCTCACGGGCGCGGCGCGCTGCGGGGCGAGCATGTTGGACAGGATTTTTTCGCGGTTCGACACGCGCGCGGTCGGTGCGAGCTTGAGCGATTTCTGATACGCCTGCTGCGCGAGCTTGGCGTAGATGTCGCCGAGATTCGCATACGCCACGGCGAAACTCGGGTTGTTGCGAATCGCGCTCTCGAGGGCCGCGCGTGCCTTGTCGTACTCACCGACCTGCGCGTAGAGCGCCGCGAGGTTGTTGAACGGCTCGGGCAGTTCCGGGAAGTCTTGCGTGAGCGCGGTGAAGGCGTCGATGGCTTCGGCGTTGCGGCCCATTTCCATGAGCACGCGCCCGCGTGTGAAGCGCACCTGCGCGTCGCGCGGATATTGCTTGAGGTGTTCGTCTGCTTTCGCGAGCGCGTCGTTGAACTTGCCTGCGGCGACCAGTTTGTCGATGGCCGACTCGCTGGCCTGCTGCGGTGTTTGCAGCGGTGCGGGCGGCGGCGGATCGATGATGGCCTGTGCCCCGGCGGGGAGCGAGAACAACGTGCCCGCGAGGCCGAGGGTAACGCCGGCAAGCGCCAGCGCGCGGGCGCTGCGAGCGGCAGCGGCGACCGGGCGGTGTGCGCGGAGCAGGCGCGTTGCGGGAGACAAAAGTGACCGGCTTCGTTGCGTCATAGTGGGTGCTTGGGATACCTGAGAGGTGCGCAAGAGATGCTATACTCGGCCGCATTCTAACAAAACACCTGCGCCCGGCCCGCGCCATTTATTGTTATGGCGGTGGATACGGTTCGCAGGTTCGTTTTTTCTACCGCACGGCGCGCAGCCCGCCTCGCGATGTCGCCCCCGTCACGTCGTGTGTGATGGCGCCGGAGACATCGTCGCAGCGCCCGGCGCTGGTGCCGCCCGGTCAAGCGCTTATCTATGGATTCACTGCGTGTCTACAACTCGCTCGCGCGAGACAAACAGCCGTTCGTATCTCTCGTTCCCGGCGAAGTCCGCATGTATGTTTGCGGGATGACGGTGTACGACTACTGTCACATCGGCCATGCGCGCGTCATGGTGGTGTTCGATATGGTGCAACGTTGGCTGCGAACGCTCGGCTACCGCGTGACCTACGTGCGCAACATTACCGATATCGACGACAAGATCATCAAGCGTGCTGTCGAGAACGGTGAAACGATGCGCGAATTGACGACGCGCTTCATTGCCGCCATGCACGAAGATGCCGATGCGCTTGGTGTGCAGCGTCCCGATCACGAGCCGCGTGCCACCGACTTCATTCCACAGATGGTCGACATGATCGGCACGCTGCAACGCAACGGTTACGCCTATCAGGCCGACGACGGCGACGTGAATTATGCCGTGCGCAAGTTCGCCAGCTACGGACAACTCTCGGGCAAGTCCATCGAAGATCTGCGCGCTGGCGAGCGGGTTGCCGCCAATGCCGCGAAGCAGGATCCGCTCGATTTCGTGCTGTGGAAGCGCGCCAAGGAGACCGAGCCCGACGAGTCGAAGTGGGCCTCGCCGTGGGGCGCGGGCCGTCCGGGCTGGCACATCGAGTGCTCGGCGATGAGCTGCCAGTTGCTCGGCAATCACTTCGACCTTCACGGCGGCGGGGCGGATCTGCAGTTCCCGCACCACGAGAACGAAATCGCCCAGAGCGAGGGCGCGACGGGCGAAACGTTCGTGAACTACTGGATGCACAACGGTTTCGTGCGTGTGGACAACGAGAAGATGTCCAAGTCGCTTGGCAACTTCTTCACGATTCGCGAAGTGCTCGCGAAGTTCGACGCGGAAGTCGTGCGCTTTTTCATTCTGCGCGCGCAATACCGCAGCCCGCTCAATTACAGCGATGCGCATCTCGACGACGCGCGTGGCGGTCTGACGCGACTGTATACAGCGCTTAAGGATGCGACGGGCGACGGCGCGCCACTCGACTGGAACGAGCCGTTCGCGCAGCGTTTCGCCGCGGCGATGAACGACGACTTCAATACGGCCGTGGCGATCGCCGTGCTGTTCGATCTCGCTGGAGAAATCAACAAGCAGCGCGATCCGGTGCTCGTGCGTCAGTTGCAGGGGCTCGCCGCTACGCTTGGCCTGCTTGGCCGCGATCCGCAATCGTTCCTGCAAGGGGCGGCGGGGAGCGACTCGGCCGGCGACGACGACGCCTTGCGCACGTCGGTCGAGGCGCGCATCGAAGCCCGTGCACAAGCCAAGCGCGAACGCAATTTCGCCGAGGCCGATCGTATTCGCGCCGAACTGCTGGCCGAAGGGATCGTGCTGGAAGACCGTCCCGGAGGCGCCACCGAATGGCGTCGTGCCTGAGCGCGACGCATCGAGGCAAATTTCATGGTGACTCGTAACTCCGTGGCCGCTAAGGTGGCGACCAAAACTGCCGCAGCGAAGGGCGCGAAGGGGGCCGTGAAGGCCACCAGATCGGTCGCGCCGACCGACGATGGCGAACGCCGTGCGCCGGCCAAGGCGGCTGGAAAGCGCGCGACGACGAACGTCAAGTCGGGTCGCAAGACCGCGACGGGTAACGCGGCGGCGAAGCCAACGCAGGCCGGCGCCGCCCGCAAGGCCGCGCCGCCGCCGGCGCAAAAAACCGCAAAGCAGGTTGCGCAAAAGGTCGCCAGAAAAGTCGCAGAGAAGGGCGTAGAAAAGCGCGTACAAAAGCGCGTGCAAAAAAGCGCGGAAAAGTCTGCAACGCCGGTCACCGACAAGGTCGCAAAAAAGGCCGCACCGAAGGCTGGAACGAAGGTCGCGCGCAAGGCGCCGGTGAAGACCGTGCCGTCGACGCCCGACGACGCGCGCCGGGTCATCGCCAAGCGCGATGGCGAGACGCGTATCGTGACGCCCGAGATCGAGCGCATCGACCACGACATCGTCGAGCAGGTCGTGACAGGCGTGGTGCCGCTACCGGTCGCGGCGGGGGCGACGCGCCCGCTCTACTGGGATCAGGCCTGCGCCGACCTCATGAAGCGCGACCGTATTCTCAAGAAGTTGATCCCTCAATTTGGTCCGGCCCATCTGACCGGGCGCGGCGAGCCGTTCGTTACGCTGGCGCGCTCGATCGTCGGTCAGCAGATTTCGGTGAAGGCCGCGCAGGCCGTGTGGGATCGCGTGCAGGCCACCTGTCCGAAGCTCACGCCAGCGCAGTTCATCAAGGTAGGGCACGATGCGCTCGCCGGTTGCGGGCTGTCGCGCCGCAAGGCCGAGTACATTCTCGACCTGGCAACGCACTTCAAATCCGGCGCGCTACACGTCGACGCCTGGGCCAGCATGGACGACGAGGCGGTCATTGCGGAGTTGACCGGCATTCGCGGCATCGGTCGCTGGACCGCCGAAATGTTCCTGATGTTCAACCTGTTGCGCCCCGACGTCCTGCCGCTCGACGATGTCGGGCTGATCAACGCCATCAGCGTCAATTATTTCAGCGGGGAGCCCGTCACACGCAGCGAAGCGCGTGAAGTGGCCGCCAATTGGGAGCCGTGGCGCTCCGTCGCCACCTGGTATATGTGGAGAAGCCTCGAACCGGTGCCCGTCGAATACTGAAAGTTCAGTCAAAGACGTATAATCCGCGTCCATCCCATCGCATCCAGTCATTATTGACGTCTATTATGGATTGAGTGGCAATGAAAGTTGTCTATCTCGACCGGGTAGACGTTGCCGGCGGTACAATACGCTGCCGCATTTCCGGGGGAAGCCTGATGAAGAACACCTTTTTGGATTTTGAACAGCCCATCGCCGAACTCGAAGCGAAGATTGAAGAGCTGCGCTTCGTGCAAGACGATTCAGCCGTCGACATTTCCGAAGAGATCGAGCGCCTCTCGAAGAAGAGCCAGCAGCTCACCAAGGACATCTATACGAACCTGTCGCCGTGGCAGGTTTCGCAAATTTCGCGTCATCCGCAGCGGCCCTACACGCTCGACTACGTTCGCGACATCTTTACCGATTTCCATGAATTGCATGGCGATCGCTCGTTCTCGGACGATCTGGCCATCGTGGGGGGCATGGCGCGTTTCAACGGCCAGGCCTGCATGGTGATCGGTCATCAGAAGGGGCGCGACACGAAGGAGCGTGCGCTGCGCAACTTCGGCATGCCGCGTCCCGAGGGCTATCGCAAGGCCATGCGCCTGATGAAGCTCGCCGAGAAGTTCGGTCTGCCGATCTTCACGTTCGTCGACACGCCGGGCGCCTACCCGGGCATCGACGCCGAAGAGCGCGGCCAGTCCGAAGCCATCGGTCACAACCTGTTCGTCATGGCCGAACTCAAGACGCCGATCATCACCACGATCATCGGTGAGGGCGGCTCGGGCGGCGCACTCGCCGTGGCGGTGGCCGACACGGTCATGATGCTGCAGTTCTCGACGTATTCGGTGATTTCGCCGGAAGGTTGCGCGTCGATCCTGTGGAAGAGCGCGGCCAAGGCACCCGAGGCGGCCGAGGCGCTGGGTCTGACGGCGCACCGCCTCAAGGCGCTGGGCCTGATCGACAAGATCATCAACGAACCGCTGGGCGGCGCGCATCGCGACCCGCTCGGTATGGCCGGCATGCTCAAGCGTGCGCTGGCCGATTCGCTGCGCCAGTTCCAGGGCAACAGTCACAAGGAACTGCTCGAGCGCCGCTTCGAGCGCCTGATGAGCTATGGCAAGTACAAGGAAGCGGTCGCGAAGTAACGCGCCTGCCACGGCGTCGTCGCCCGTGGTGGCGATGACACCTGATCCCATGCCTCATCACGATGCTTCCGCTGCCGCGTGCGCTTCTGCCCGAAGCGACGCGGCAGTTGTCCATGTGGACGTCGCGCTGCGCCTCGCCCTGGCGACGCACGCGACGCCGCACCTCGCGTCAGCCCCTCCCTCCCACGGCACCCCGCCTCTGGCCGTCGCGCTGAGCGGCGGACTCGACTCGATGGTGCTGCTCGATGCGCTGGCGCATTGGGTTCAGGCGCGTCGAGACGCGGGCGAGGCGATCGCACCACCGCTGGCCATCCACATCCATCACGGACTGTCCACGCACGCCGACGCGTGGCTCGCCGCGTGCGAGCGCGAGGCGCGTCTGCGCGGTTTTGGGTTCGAGGCGCAACGGGTGAGTGTGCAGCGCGACGCCCGGCAGGGCATCGAGGGCGCGGCGCGTGCGGCGCGCTATCAAGCGCTGGCGGCGTGCTGCGACGCACATGGTGTGGGCTGGCTGTTGAGCGCTCACCACGCGAACGATCAGGCCGAGACCGTGCTGTTGCAGATGCTGCGCGGTGCGGGGTTGCCTGGCGTGGCGGCAATGGGCGTGGAGGGGGCGTTGCCGGTCGCGGCAGGCGAGTCGAGTCGTGCACGGCTGCTGCGGCCGTTGCTCGACGTCTCGCGTGAGACGTTGCTGGCGTATGCAAGGGCGCGCTCGCTGTCGTGGGTCGAGGATCCGTCGAACGACGATCGCCACTACTTGCGCAACGCACTGCGTCACGATGTCATGCCCGCCATCGCGGCCCATGTGCCTGCGTATCGGGAAACATTGGCGCGGTTTGCGCGTCATGCCGCGCAAGCGCAATCGCTGCTTGATCAGCTCGCGCAGACGGATTTCGACATGGCCTGCGTGATCCAGGCGTCTGGCGACGAGTGTTTGCAGCGCAGTCGATTGCAAGCGCTGGACACGCCACGACTGGCGAACCTTCTGCGGTATTGGGCGGCGCGTCGCGGATTGGCGATGCCGCCCGAAGCGCGGCTGGACGAATGGGTGCGGCAGATTCGCGACGCGCACGACGACGCATCGCTCGAATTGCCGCATGGCGGCGCGGTCTTGCGTCTGTATCGCGACGCCTTGCAATGGACCGCGGCGTATGACGCGGCCCACCACGACGAAGGGGCCTCCGATGTCGTATTGCGATGGTCGGGCGAGCGCGAATGGTCGTTGCCGCAATGGCAGGGAAGCATTGTGTTCGTGCCGGTCGCCGAGGGCGAGGCGGACGAGGGGGGCGAGGCATCCATCGACGAGCGCTTGCTACGCGCGCGGCCGCTCGTGGCGAGGGCGCGCGCAGGTGGGGAGCGATGGCGCGAACACGCGCAGGGTCATTCGCGTTCGCTGAAGCACTGGTATCAAAGCCGCGGCGTCGCGGCGTGGTTGCGTCATGTGCCGATCGTCTGGCAGGGAAACGACATCGTGTTCGTGCCGCGCCTGGGGATCGACGGGGCGGCACAAACCGGTGAGTACCTCGGTGCGCGCTGGCGGATGATGTGGCGCGACGAAGCGTAAGCGACCGAAAACGGCACAATCTGCTGTCGAATGCGGCGCGTTGCGTCCTGGGCAGTGCAATCTGCGCCAGACTGGCTCAGGCGCGATACATTCGTGCGATAATCAAAAGTTCCGCGAATCGAAACGCTACCGATACCCTTCGGCGGGTCTCCGTGCGTGATTCATAAACGGTTTCAAATCAATGTGTTAGCAATGTTATGGCTCTGATCGTACACAAATACGGCGGCACGTCGATGGGCTCGGTGGAGCGCATCAAGAATGTCGCCAAGCGCGTGGCCAAGTGGCACAAGGCCGGTTACAAGATGGTGGTGGTGCCGTCGGCCATGTCTGGCGAGACCAATCGTCTGCTGGGGTTGGCCAAGGAGATTTCGGCCCATCCCGATCCGCGCGAACTCGACGCCATTGCCGCCACGGGCGAGCAAGTGAGCGTTGGCCTGCTGGCGATGGCGCTCAAGGAAGCGGGCGTCGATGCCGTGAGCTATGCCGGCTGGCAAGTACCGATCAAGACCGACAGCGCCTTCACCAAAGCTCGTATTTCGGAGATCGACGACACGCGCGTGATGGCCGATCTCAATGCCGGCCGCGTGGTCGTCATCACGGGTTTCCAGGGGATCGATCCGAACGGCAACGTGACCACGCTGGGTCGCGGTGGCTCGGACACGTCGGCGGTGGCGGTGGCCGCTGCGCTCAAGGCCGATGAGTGCCTGATCTACACCGACGTCGATGGCGTGTACACGACCGACCCGCGCGTGGTCGACGACGCGCGTCGCCTCGACAAGGTCACCTTCGAAGAGATGCTGGAAATGGCCAGTCTCGGCTCGAAGGTGCTGCAGATCCGTTCGGTGGAATTTGCCGGCAAGTACCAGGTCAAGACGCGCGTGCTCTCGAGCTTGACCGACCCGATGATCGCGCTCGACGAAGAAGCGCGCTCGGGCACGCTGATTACTTTTGAGGAAGACGAACAAATGGAAAAGGCCATCATCTCGGGTATCGCATTCCAGCGCGACGAGGCCAAGATCACTGTGCGCGGCGTGCCGGATCGTCCGGGCATCGCCTACCAGATCCTTGGTCCGATCGCCGACGCGAACATCGATGTCGACATGATCATCCAGAACCTGAGCATCGAGGGGAAGACCGACTTCACGTTCACCGTGCCGCGCGGCGACTACCAGCGCGCCATGACGCTGCTGCAAAAGGACGTGCAGGGCCACATCGGTGCCGCCGAAGTCGTGGGCGACCCGAAGGTCTCGAAGGTGTCGATCGTGGGCGTGGGCATGCGCTCGCACGTCGGTATCGCCAGCAAGGCGTTCCGCACGCTGTCGGAAGAGGGCATCAACATTCAGTTGATCTCGACGTCCGAAATCAAGATCTCCGTGCTGATCGACGAGAAGTACATGGAACTGGCCGTGCGCGCGCTGCACAAGGCGTTCGAACTCGACCAGGCCTGAGCGTCGTTGACGGCACCCGGTGTGCCGCATGCGCGCAAGAGGCATGCGGCGCGACGCGCGATTTTCGCGCGGCAGTGCGGGGAATGTTCCCCAAGCGTGTCGAAGGCATGACACATGCGCAAATTTTGTTGGTTTTCGATGCGCATAATGTTTGACGACATCGCGAACAGTAGGTAATATCACGCCTTCGTTACATCACCTCCCTGATGTGACGGCAAGTTTGGGAGACGTGGCCGAGAGGTCGAAGGCACTCCCCTGCTAAGGGAGCATCTGGGCCAAAACCTGGATCGAGGGTTCGAATCCCTCCGTCTCCGCCAAGTCGCCTTGGCGGAACACCCCCGGCTCTTCGCGGAGAGCCGGGGGTTTTTTCTTTCCCGAGTTCGCGCGTTGGCGATACCTCGCGCGTCGATACTCTTTCTGTTTCGAGCGAGGACAACGATGTCGATCATCACTACCGATTCCGGCCTGCAATACGACGATCTGCAAGTGGGCGATGGCGCCGAAGCCACGCCGGGTCAGACCGTCACCGTGCACTACACGGGCTGGCTGACCGATGGCAAGAAATTCGATTCCAGCAAGGACCGCAACGACCCGTTCGCCTTCGTGCTCGGCGGTGGCATGGTCATTCGCGGCTGGGATGAAGGCGTTGCCGGCATGAAGGTCGGCGGCAAGCGCAAGCTGGTCATTCCGCCCGAACTGGGCTATGGCGCACGCGGCGCCGGCGGTGTGATTCCGCCCAACGCCACGCTGGTCTTCGAGGTCGAACTTCTGGACGTCTGAGCGATCGAAAGCCGTCACCAAGCGGCATCATCGATGCAAACGACACCCCCGGTGCCTCGCAGGTACCGGGGGTGTTGTCTTTTTACGTGGGCCTTCGCCATGCGCGATGGCTGAACAAAGGAGCCTTCTTTAGGTGTCTCACCCCACCCTGTCTGTTTCCCGATTCTGGTTTCCGTTCTCGCTCGTGCTCTTCGAGTTTGCCGTCTATATCTCGAATGACATGATCATGCCCGGCATGCCGATGGTCACGCGCGAATTCGGGGCGTCGGCGGACATGACCACGCTGGCGCTCACTGCGGCCATGCTCGGCAACGCCAGCCTGCAATGGCTGCTCGGACCGCTCGCCGATCGCTTCGGACGCCGTCGCGTGCTGCTCGGCGGTCTCGTGATGTTCATCGTCGCCTGTCTGGCCACGCACTACGTGCAGACGATGCCGCAGTTCATTGCGCTGCGCTTCCTCCAGGGCATGGGGTGCTGCTTCGTGCTGACGGTGGGCTATCCGACCGTGCACGAAGCGTTCGACGAGAAGACGGCGGTGCGTGTCATGGCGCTCATGGCGAACGTTTCGCTGCTCTCGCCGTTGTTCGGTCCGCTCGCGGGTGCGGCCGTGGTGTCGTACTGGCCATGGCGCAGCATCTTCTGGCTCATCGCCATCGTGGCGGTGTTTTCGTTCGTGGGGCTGTATCGCACCATGCCGGAACTGTCGCGCCATGATCGCACGGCGCTGAACGCGAAGCAGCTCTGGACGGGCTACAAGCTGCCGCTCTCGAGCGCGCGGTTCTGGCGCGGTGCCGTGCTCACGGGGCTTGCCATCACGCCGCTGCTGACATGGATCGCCCTCGGCCCGGTGTTCCTGATCGAGCGCGCCGGTTTGTCGCAGATGCAATACGCGTTGCTGCAAGTGCCGGTCTTCGCGGCGCTGATTCTCGGCAATGTGTTGCTCGCGCGTCAGGTCGGGCGCTGGTCGAATGGCCGATTACTGGCGACGGGCGTGGCGGCGATGCTGATTGGCGCGGCGGTGTCGCTCATCGGTACGGCGATTCTAGCGCCGGGCTATCCGGCCCTTCTCGTTGGCACGTCGTTGCATGCGTTCGGCATGGGCCTGTGTTACGGGGTGGTGTATCGGCAGTCGTTGTTCGCTGTCGAGAGTCCCAATCGTGCGACGGTGGCCGGCATGCTCAGCATGATCACCATCGTTGTGGCCGTGGCCGTGATCGAGACGATGAAGGTGGCGTACCTCCACTTCGGCGATGCCGCGCTCGGCATCGGCGCGATGATGGCGGCGGCGCTGGTCGCGGTGCTTGCGGCGAACTTCGTCCCACCGCCCGCGCAGGACGCGCTCGCGCAGCCCGGCCGGCCTTCGTAGGTCCGGCCACCCCACTGAAACGCCAGCGAAAACGTCGCTGGCGTTTTTTTATGCGTCGCGTCAGCCGTGTGCGTGGTCGTCGGCCACGGCCTTCGTGGTCGGCGAGTCCGCATTCTCAGGGGGCGTTGCCGGGTTGGCGGCCGGCGCGGGCGCCGCGTAATAATCGCGCTCCCACTGTTCGTGATTTGCCTTCGCCTGCTGCAACTCCGGCGTGAGCGGTGCGAAGGCCAGCAGCAACTTGTTGAGCCACGATACCGGGACTTTGCATGGGCGCTCGAAGTCGACGAACAGCACCACGCGTGTCTCGGGCGTATCGTTGTGCACCTGATGGGGATAGGCGTCGTCGAAGATCACGGCGCGGTTCGCTTGCCAGGCGTAACGCTGAGCGTCGATTTCGATCCAGCAGTGCTCCCGCTCGCGCGGCACCTTCAGTGCAAGATGCAGGCGCAGCACCCCGTTGTAAGGACCGCGATGCAGCGGGATCTGCTTGCCCGGCGCGAGGATCGAGAAGAACGCGGTGCGCAACCCGGGAATGCCGTCGAGGGCGGCCGCGGTGGCCGGGCAGCGCGCGAGATTGCGCTCGGCGCGCATGCCGTAGCCGAGAAACACGAAGGTCTGCCACTGGTGATCCTGCGTGATGGTGGCGACGTCGGGCGAGATTTCGTGAAACGCCGGCAAACGCCCGGGCGTGGCGAGGACGGCGTCGAGTTCCGCGGCGATGGCCGGCGCCTGCGCTTCGAGGGCTTCGACCCACGGGAACTGCGCGTTGTCGAAAATGGGTCGGTCGCCGACCAATGACCCACGCGCAATACGACGTTGCGCCGCTTCCACGCATTGAAAGAAAAATCGGGCGAGCCAGCGAGGCAGGGTACGGTTGGGGTTCTGCGCGGGCGATCGTGTAGCACTCAACGTCGGCCTCCAGGGCGGAAACAGGGGAACCGGGCCGGCGAGATTGTGTCTTTCAGTGCGGTAACCGCCGGGCTTTTGGGTACAATTGTCGCGCGGTCCGGCCATGTCGCCAAGCCTCGTGCGGGAATTGTGCGTGACGGCACAGGGATGCGCCATGACGAGATGTTACGCGCCGTTATGCCATGTCGCCAAACACGGTGGCGGGGCGAAGGGGAGGGGGCTGGATGCGTCCGGGCCCCGGCAGGCTGGTGCTGGCCGACCAACACAGGAGACGCATGAAAGCGCCCACTTCACGGCACCCATACACAACACGCGGCTCGCTCAGTCGCTTCGTGACTTCTCTGGTCCGCGTGCTGACCGTCGTTCCCACCCTCGTTCCGGCGCTCGCCGTCGCCCTGTTGCTGGCGCCGTCGGCGCAGGCGAAGTACGCCATTGCCCAATACGGCGAACCGAAGTATCCGCAAGGGTTCACACACTTCGACTACGTCAATCCCGATGCGCCGCGTGGCGGCACGCTGACGCTGGCGAACCCCGACCGCCGCACCAGCTTCGACAAGTTCAATCCATTCACGCTGCGCGGCACGTCGGCCCCGGGCGTGCTCGGCCTCATGTTCGAGACGCTCGGCATTGGCAGCGCCGACGAACCTGCCACCGTCTATGGCCTGCTCGCCGACGACATCGCGGTGGCCCCCGATGGCGCGTCGGTCACGTTCCACCTCAATCCGGCCGCACGCTTCAACAACGGCGACGCGGTGACGGCGCAAGACGTCAAGTATTCGTTCGATACGCTGATGAGCCCGCAGGCCTCGCCGGGCTTCAAGGTGATGTTCGCGGACGTGAAAAGTGTGAGCGTGCTCGACGCGCGTCGTGTGCGCTTCGACTTCCGTCGCGTGAGTCCCGACCTGCCGCTGCTCGTGGCAACGGTGCCGGTGTTTTCGCCCAAGTGGGGGGCCGGCGCGAACGGCAAGCGCAAGGCCTTCGACGCGCTGACGTTCGAGACGCCCATCGCCAGTGGTCCGTATCTCATCGAGTCGTATGACGGCGGAAGGCGCATCACCTTCCGGCGCAACCCTGAGTACTGGGGCAACGCGTTGCCCGTGCGACGCGGCACCTATAACTTCGAGCGCATCGTCTACAAGCTGTACTCCGACGACATCGTGCGGCTCGAAGGCTTCAAGGCGGGCGAGTTCGACGCCATTACCGAATACCGTGCGAGAAGCTGGGTGCGCAGCTATGTGGGGAAGCGCTTTCGCGATGGCGAACTGATCAAGCGTGAGTTCGCGCATCACAACACGGCGGGCATGCAAGGCTTCATCCTGAACCTGCGACGCGACAAATTTCGCGATGTGCGCGTGCGCCGGGCGCTGGATCTTGCGCTCGATTATCAGTGGCTTAACCGTCAGCTGTTCTACAACCAGTATCAGCGCATCGACAGCTATTTCACCAACAGCGATCTCGCCGCACGCGGCCTGCCGAGCGAGGCGGAGCGCAAGCTGCTCGAACCGCTGCGCAAATCGCTCGATCCGGCCGTGTTCGGGCCGATGGTCGTGCAGCCGACGACGACCCCGCCCGCCAGTCTGCGTGAGAACCTGCGCCAGGCGCGCGAGCTGTTGGCGCAGGCTGGCTGGACCTATCGCGACGGTGCACTGCGTAACGCGAAAGGCGAGCCGTTCGTCTTCGAGTTTCTAGATGATGGCGGTGCGATGGGGCCGGTCGCCTCGGCTTACGCACGCAACCTCGCCAAGCTGGGTATTACGCTGAACTTTCGCACGAGCGACTTCGCGTTGTATCAGAAGCGTCTGGAGGCGTTCGACTTCGACATGATTTCGCTGCGCTATCCCGACTCGCAGATTCCCGGCACCGAATTGCTCGACCGCTTTGGCAGCCACTCGGCCGACGTGGAAGGCTCCGATAACGCCATCGGTCTGAAAGATCCGGCCGTCGATGCGCTCATGGCCGATCTCGTGCGTGCGCATACCTACGACGACCTCGTGGCCGCGGCGCGCGCGCTCGACCGCGTGCTGATGCATGGCTACTACATCGTGCCGCACTGGTTTTCGTCGACGCACCGCATGGCCTACAAGCAGTATCTGCACTTCCCGGACAGGTTGCCGAAGTACTACACCGCCGAAGGCTGGCTCGTGTCGACGTGGTGGGATTCGCGTGTGGGGCAGACGCAGGCGCAGGCGGCGACGCCCGGGGCGTCGATGTCCGCTGCGCCATCTCCGGCGTCCGCCGCGTCCCGATAGCACGTCACCGAGTCAGGAACCGACAGGAGCTGCCCCCAACCATGTGGTCCTACATTCTCAAACGCCTGCTGATCATGATCCCGACGCTGCTCGGTGTGATCACGCTGACCTTCGTGGTCATCCAATTTGTGCCCGGTGGTCCGGTCGAGCAGGTCATGCTCGAACTCAAGGGACGCGGTGGCGGCGGGGAAGCGAGCGGTGGCGGCGCCGCGAGCGACTATCGCGGACGGCGCGGCATCGACCCGCAACAACTGGCCCAGATCAAGGCGTTGTACGGGTTCGACAAGACGCCGGCGCAGCGTTACTGGCTCATGCTCAAGCGCTTCGCGAAATTCGATCTCGGCCAGAGTTACTTCCATCACCAGAGCGTGTGGTCGCTGATCGTCTCGAAGTTGCCCGTATCGATCTCCCTGGGCCTGTGGACGTTTTTCCTCACATACCTGATATCGGTGCCGTTGGGTATCGCCAAGGCGGTGCGTAACGGTTCCCGATTCGACACGCTCACGAGTCTGGTGGTGCTCGTCGGCTACGCGATCCCGGGCTTCGTGCTCGGGGTGTTGCTGCTGGTGCTCTTCGGCGGCGGCACGTTCTGGCAGTTGTTCCCGTTGCGCGAACTCGTCTCCGATAACTGGAGCGATTTATCGTGGCCGGCGAAGATCACCGACTACCTGTGGCACATCACGCTGCCGGTGACGGCGTCGGTCGTGGGGAGTTTCGCGGTCGTCACGATGCTCACGAAGAACGCGTTCCTCGACGAAATTCGTCGCCAGTACGTGCTCACTGCGCGCGCCAAGGGACTCTCCGAGCGCAAAGTGCTGTTCAAGCATATCTTCCGCAACGCGTTGATTCCGCTGATCACCGGTTTCCCGTCTGCCTTCATTGGCGCGTTCTTCGCGGGCAGCCTGCTGATCGAGACGCTGTTCTCGCTCGATGGGCTGGGGCGTCTCTCGTACGAATCTGTGCAGCGGCGCGACTATCCGGTCGTGCTCGGCTCGTTGTATCTGTTCACGCTCATTGGCCTGGTGACCAAGCTCATCTCCGACCTGTGCTACGTCCTGGTCGACCCGCGTATTCAATTCGATCGACTGGAGCACTGACGTGACCCGATCCGCCACGCCATCGCCACGCCCATCGTCGTTCGCTCCATCGCGTTCGCCGCGTTGGCGTGTCTGGCGGCGCTTTCGCAACCAGCGACTGGGGTATTGGAGTCTCGTCGTGTTCGTCGTGTTGTTCGGCATCAGTCTCTTTGCCGAGGTGATCGCCAACGACAAGCCGTGGGTCGTTCGCTACGAAGGGCACTGGTATTTCCCGCTCGTGGAGACCTATCCCGAGTTGACCTTCGGCGGCGATTTTCCGACGCCGACCGATTACCTCGACCCGTTCATCGAGAAACGCATCCGCGCGGGCGATAACTTCGCGATCTATCCGCCGGTGCGCTATCACTACGACACCATCAACTATTTCTCGACCACGCCCAATCCCGCGCCGCCGTCGTCGGAGAACTGGCTGGGCACGGACGATCGCGGCAGAGACGTGTTCTCACGGTTGCTCTACGGGTTCCGGTTGTCGGTGATCTTCGCGCTGGCGCTGACGGTCTCCGGCACGCTGCTCGGCGTGCTGGCCGGCGCCGTGCAGGGTTTCTACGGCGGGCGCATCGACCTGACGCTGCAGCGCCTGATCGAAATCTGGGGCTCGTTGCCGGAGCTGTACCTGCTCATCATTTTTGCGTCGATCTTCGAGCCTCATCTGTGGCTGCTTTTCGTGCTGCTCTCGCTGTTCGGCTGGATCGGCTTGTCCGACTACGTGCGCGCCGAGTTCCTGCGCAATCGTCAGCTCGATTACGTTCGCGCTGCGCGGGCGATGGGACTCTCGAACTGGCAGATCATCCGGCGTCACGTGCTGCCCAACAGCATGACGCCGGTCATCACGTTCCTGCCGTTCCGCATGAGCGGCGCGATTCTTGCGCTGACGAGTCTCGACTTCCTGGGCCTCGGCGTGCCGCCGCCGACGCCCAGCCTGGGCGAGTTGCTCAATCAAGGCAAGGCGAATCTCGATGCATGGTGGATTTCGCTGGCCACGTTCGTGGTGCTCGTGCTTACGCTGTTGCTGCTCACGTTCATGGGCGACGCCTTGCGCAATGCGCTCGACACGCGTGTCGCGGACAAGCAGGCCGCCGCCGGGGGGGCAATGTGAGCGCGCCGCTACTCAGTATCGAAAACCTGTCGGTGTACTTCGGCGACACCGAAGCCGTGAAGGACGTGAGCCTTGCCATCGGGCGGGGCGAGCGCGTCGCGCTGGTCGGCGAGTCGGGCTCCGGCAAGAGCGTGACGGCGTTGGCCATCCTGCGCCTGTTGCAGGACGCGCAGGTACAGGGACGGATCATGCTCGACGGCGTCGACCTGGCCGGCATGAGCGAGCGCGAGATGCGAGGCATCCGCGGCAACGACGTCGCCATGATCTTTCAGGAGCCGATGACCGCGCTCAATCCGCTTTATTCGATCGGCGACCAGATTGCCGAGGCGCTTGAGCTGCACGAAGGGCTTTTTGCCAAGGAGGCGAAGGCGCGCGCGGTGGAGCTGCTGCGCCGCACGGGCATTCCCGAGCCAGAGCGCCGTGTGTCGCACTTCCCGCACGAGCTATCAGGCGGGCAACGCCAGCGTGCCATGATCGCCATGGCGCTCGCGTGCCGGCCCAAGTTGCTGCTGGCCGACGAGCCGACCACGGCGCTCGACGTCACCATTCGTGCCCAGATCGTTGAACTATTGCTCGCGCTGCAACGCGAAGCCGCCGAGACGCGTGGCATGGCGGTGCTGCTCATCACGCACGATCTGAATCTGGTGCGGCGTTTCGCGCAGCGCGTCGCGGTGATGGAGAAAGGCGTTCTCGTCGAATGTGCAGACACCGAGACGCTCTTCACCGAGCCGCAACATCCGTACACGCGCAAGCTGCTCGATAGTCGTCCGCAGCGGGAGATTCATCCGGTGTTGCCCATTGCGCCGGTGTTGCTCGAGGCGCGCGGGATCGCGGTCGACTACCCGACCTCGCAGCCCGGCATGCGCGGCTGGTTTCAACGCGGACGATTCCGCGCGGTGCATCCGGTCGATCTGGCATTGCGCCAGGGCGAGACGTTGGGCGTGGTGGGCGAGTCGGGCTCCGGCAAATCGACGCTCGCGATGGCGTTGCTGGGACTTCAGCGCACGAGTGCCGGGCAGGTCGAATTCCAGGGCGAGCCGCTCGCCGCCTATCGTGGGAAGGCGCAGCGCACGCTGCGCTCTCGCATGCAGATCGTGTTCCAGGACCCGTTCGGCTCGTTGTCGCCGCGCATGACGATCGAAGAGATCGTGGGCGAGGGGCTCGCGCTGCATCGGCCGCAACAGACGGAAGACGAGCGACGAGCCCGTGTGGCGGACGTGTTGCGCGAGGTGGGGATCGATGCGCGTGCCATGTCGCGCTATCCGCACGAGTTCTCGGGCGGTCAACGTCAGCGCATTGCGATTGCGCGCGCGCTCGTGGTCGATCCGCAGGTGATCGTGCTTGACGAACCGACCAGCGCGCTCGACGTGTCCATTCAACAGCAAGTGCTCCATTTGCTCGCGCAGTTGCAGATCAAGTACAACCTGAGCTACCTCTTCATCAGTCACGATCTGGCCGTCATGCGTGCGATGGCACATCGTGTTCTGGTCTTCAAGGACGGGCGACTGGTCGAGCAGGGGGACACGGAGTCGGTATTTTTCGATCCGCAAAACGATTACACGAGAACGCTGATCGCGGCGGCCATGGGGTAGGGCCTCATGACGCCCCGGTGAAATATCACGCAACGTCGCGGAACATCGTCTAAATCGCAAAGGCTTGATTGTTAATAAAAATTTTCCGATTGCACTGATTGTTTTTTTCTATTACCTTTTGACATCATGTGACGTTCACATTACTATCGCGTACCAATTAAGTTGAATATTCAACGAGTTAACAGTCAGTCAAGACGACAGGTTCGGCGGTGGGTCAGCCGGGCGTAACTCGAAGGCGTTCGACACGGCAGCATCCTGTTGCACCTGACGAGCTACTCATCGGCCATCCGACACACTCAACCCGGCGACTAATGCAGACGATCCCTCCGCGCATCCGCAAGACACTCCTTCTCGCGTTCACTGCCGCTGGCCTCGTTACCGCCTCGTTGTCGGCGCAGGCTGACGACTACAATAACGGCCCGACCGCCGCCGCCCGAGCGGCCGCTGCCACCCTTCAGGCCGGCGGTAGTTTCAGCGCTGCCCAGAGCGCGGCGACCACTGCCGCGGCATCTGATGTGCCGCAAGCGCCTGTCGAAGAATCGCGTGTGCAACGTGCGCAGAAGCTGCTCTCGAACGTGACGGACAAGGCCTCGGACGTGGTGCTGGGTGCGTTGAACTACATCGGCGTGCGCTACAAGTACGGTGGCAATACGCCGGACAGCGGTCTGGATTGCAGCGGCTTCGTGCGTTACGTGTTCCAAGACACGCTTAACTTCATGCTGCCGCGCCGCTCGGAAGAAATGAGCCAGGTGGGCGAGCGTATCGCCAAGACCGATCTGAAGCCGGGCGATCTGGTGTTCTTCAATACGATGCGGAGAAGCTTCTCGCACGTCGGCATCTATATTGGCGGCGACAAGTTCGTGCATGCCCCGGCCACCGGCGGCAAGATTCGTGTGGAGGACCTGCGCGAGTCATACTGGTCGGCCCGCTACAACGGCGCCCGCCGTGTCGAAACGCTCAAGGCCAGCGCCGAACTGACGCGCGTTGAGCAGCTCTTCAAGAACGACCACCCGATGTAGGCGTTTGATGTCCGCGGCGTTGGCGGATAACTAGACGAGACAACAAAACGAAATGCCGCCCAGTGGGCGGCATTTCGTATTTCAGGGGGTGGATTACGGTGCTCGTCAGAGCGCTTGGCGTGCCCGGTGCGGCTTCGCTCAGCGCGAGGCTTGCGGCATGCCGCGCGTGGCGTCCGTCTGCGCTTCGGCCAGCTTGCGCTGGATCTGCGGCCACATCGCGGCAACCGCTTCTTCGCCAGCCAGGATGGCGCGATTGCGGCCCTGGAAGTCCGAGGCCCCCATCTTTGCCAGCGACGGACGAATCACCACGTCCGCATTCTTCTCCAACTCGTACTGCTTGATCGACTGCCCCATGATCGTGAACGTCTGCATGAGGATGTCGAACTGGCCTTGCGTGGCCTGTGCGGTCGGGTTGGCCGAAATGTCGACGGCAATCACGAAGTCGGCCCCCATCTGGCGGGCGTATTCGGCGGGCACCGGCGCGACCAGGCCGCCATCGACGTAATCGCGCGTGCCGATATGCACGGGCTCGAACACGCCTGGCACGCTGCTCGACGCGCGTACGGCCTGTCCGGTATTGCCGCGACGGAAAAGGATCGGTGCGCCGCTCTGCAAGTCGGTGGCCACGATGCCCAACTGGCGCGGCATCTGCTCGATCGGGCGATCCTTGAGGATCTTGTTGACGTAGGACTGCAGGGCTTCGCCGCGCAGCATGCCGCGAGAGCGGAATGGCATCGTCCAGTCGCTGATGGATGCTTCATCCATCGTCGACGCCAGGCGGTTGAGCTGGAAGCCGTTCAGACCGGAGGCGTACATCGCGCCGACGACGCTCCCCGCACTGGTGCCGACCACGATGTCCGCGTGTATGCCGCGGGCCTCCAGCGCCTTGATGACGCCCACATGCGCGAACCCGCGCGCCGCGCCGCCGCCGAGCGCAAGCCCGATCTTCAGCGGCCGGACCACCTTCGGCGGCGCCGCCGGGGTGGCGGGTACCGTCGGTGTCTGCGCGGTCGACGACGTGCTGTCGGCAGAGGTCACGGGCGCATTGCCCCCTGGCGCGCTCGCGCACCCGGCCAACACGGCGGCCATGGCGAGTGCGCTCAAGGCCGTGCGGGATGAGGCGGCGAGCGGGACGCGCGCGCTGGCGAGGAAGGGCAGGAAGGGACGCAAAAGAGGATGCAAAAGCGAGTGCGAGTGGGGCCGCGCAAGGGCGGGGGCGCCGTGGGCTGTCGGTGTGACAGGGCGGCGTAGTTTTCGAATCGACGACAACAAAGGGAAACTCCGGCAGGGCAGGACAAACGCGCGTGGCGCCTTCGATCAGAGGGGGATGGCAGGCGACTGGCGCGCGTCGACGCGCAATTTTACGGCGGGTGGAGCCGCCCGGGCGCAATTCGGTTCACTTTTCGAGGACATCGTCGAGAGGCGCGCACCTGACCGGAACCTTTGACGGGGTGCTTCGTCTTATCAGCCGCAACCGACGGAGCGCACCAGGTTCGGGTGCGTTCGGTTCCCAGTCGCGGCGGCCTTGGCGATTCGCCGACCGCACCAGCGCCCCTCCGCGCATCCCCCTGCACGTTTCCCCATAATGAAGATGTGAATTAATGATAATGGGAATCATTTGCAATATTGGGCATCATTCATTATCCTGTTCCTCTCTACGAAACCACGACAGCGGGGGAATGGCCCATGAAGGCGAAGACGATCGGCAAACTGGCGCGACTGACGCTACTCGGCACGTTGATGGGCGCGACACTCGGCGCGCAGGCTGACACCGGTGGCGTGCTGAACCTGTATTCGGCGCGTCATTACCAGACCGACGAGCAGCTTTTCGGTGAGTTCACACGACAGACCGGCATCAAGATCAATCGGATCGAAGCGGACGACGCGGCGCTACTGGAGCGGTTGAAGAGCGAGGGGGCGAAGAGTCCGGCGGACGTCATTCTGATGGTCGACGCGGCGCGTCTGGCGAAGGCCGACGAGGCAGGGCTGTTCCAGCCGACCCGGTCGACGACGCTCGATGCGCGCATTCCAGCCAAGCTGCATGCCGCGAGCACGACGGCCGGCACGGACTGGTATGGCTTTTCGACGCGGGCGCGTGTGATCGTCTACAACAAGGACAAGGTCGATCCGAAGACGGTGCAGACCTACACCTCGCTGGCCGATCCGTCGCGCAAGGGGCAAGTCTGCACCCGGTCGGGCTCGCATCCGTACATGCTCTCGCTGGCGGGCGCGCTGATCGCGCGTGAAGGCGCGCCGGCGACGCAGAAATGGGCCGAAGGCATGGTGGCGAACTTTGCGCGTGCACCGCGCGGGGGAGATACCGACCAGATCAAGGCGGTGGCGACAGGGGAGTGCAGCGTGGCGCTCGCGAACTCTTACTATTACGTGCGCATGGCGCGTTCGGAGAAGCCTGAGGACAAAGCGCTGATGGCCAAGGTGGGGTTGATCTGGCCGGATCAGGCGGGCAAGGGCACCCACGTGAATGTGGCGGGGGCGGGCATTGCCAAGCATGCACCGAACCATGCCAACGCCGTGAAGTTCCTGGAATATCTCGCGAGCGACGACGCGCAGCGGTACTTCGCGAACGGCAACAACGAGTGGCCCGCCGTGCCGACGACTCGCGTCGACAACCCCGCACTCGCCGCGCTGGGCTCATTCAAGGCGGAAGACGTGCCCATCGGCACCATCGCGAAAAGCCTGCCGGAAGCGCAGCGTATTCTCGATCGAGCGGGCTATAAATAAACCGACGCCTGATCGCGAGGGGCGCGATGCCCCCGCGATCATCGGCGTGGATGCTGTCAATCGACAAAGGGCACCGGGAAATTCCGGTGCCCTTTGTCGCTAACGGTCGCTGATGACCTGAGCGATGCCCGACAATCCGGTCGATTCAGTGGATCGACCCGCGGGATCCGTGGGCTCAGGCGATGCGCTCAGTCGATATCATCGCCCGGCTGATACATATGGTAGTCGCCCGTGGCATAGACCCCCTTGTAGGGCATAGGCGACTCCTCGTCGTGATCGACCGGATGCGTCTCGGCGATACGCAGCGAGTCGCGCACTTGCGGCGGCTCGCATTCCGCGACCAGACGCAGAGCTTCGGCGTCATCTTCGGCCACCACGTCGTAGGTGGTGACGAACGCGGGCGGCGGGCCATCGGGATCCTCATCCTCCAGCGGCTCATACCATTGCCCTTCCACGATCAGATGCATCACGTGGGCCACATCCGATTGCGCGTCGCGTGCGGCACGCAGGGCCCACAGGGCCGTGTCGCTCCACTTGTAGAGCTGCACGGCCTCCAGCGCCGACGCGAGCGCCTTATCGTTATCGCCCGACTGCTTGTACGCGAGCGATAGCTCAGCGAGCACGTCGGCCATGGCCACGTTGCTGCCTTCGTCGTCACGCGCGTGCTGGTGCAGCGATTCGTAGGTTGCAATGGCGGCCTTCGGCTCACCTTGGGCGTTGAACAGGTGCATGCGCAGTGCAATGGCGTTTTCGATGAAGGCACGTCCGGCCTGTGCGAGGTGCGGGCTCTCAAGCACACGGTCGAGACGCGTTTGTGCCGACGTGAAATCGCCGTGGCGGGTGAGGGCGTTGGCGTGATTGAAGTCGACGATGACGACGTCTTCGTCCGGCGCGCAATTGCCCGCTGCCTCATATGCCTCGATGGCGGCCGGGAAGCGCCCCAGATCGGAGCGGTAGTTGCCGAGCAGTTGCCAGAGCAGCCAGACGCCCGGCGCATGCGCGACACCGGCTTCCAGAATGGTCACGGCCTGTTCCATGTCGTCCATATCGGCGTAGGCCATTGCCTGCACCTCATAGGCGCCCGAGTACTGCATCGACTCGAGCCGCTTGCCGATCTCCAACGCCGACTCGGGGTCGCCGGCTTCGAGGTGGGCAAAGGCTTCCGCCATCAAATCGTCTTGCTCGGACATTGCAATCTCTCCTTCGGGAACCGCGTTGGGGAACGTATGTTGGCGGCCGGTGCGCGGTGCCGTTCCATCATATAACAGTCATCGTGACAGCCCGCGCAGCGGCGGGGGGGCGCAATGAAAAAGCCGCGACACGCGGGTCGCGGCTTTCTCTCATGACGCGCAGGGGGCGAAATCAGCCGCCGCGGCGCATCAGGTCGAAGAACTCGGCGTTGTTCTTCGTCTGCTTGATCTTGCCAAGCAGGAATTCCATGGCTTCAGCCTCATCCATATCGTAGATGAGCTTGCGCAGCACCCAGATCTTTTGCAGGATTTCCGGCTTGATGAGCAACTCTTCGCGACGCGTGCCCGACTTGTTCAGGTTGATGGCCGGGTAGACGCGCTTTTCCGCGAGACGACGCTCAAGGTGCACTTCCATGTTGCCCGTGCCCTTGAATTCTTCGTAGATCACGTCGTCCATGCGGCTGCCGGTCTCGATCAGTGCGGTGGCGATAATCGTGAGCGAGCCGCCTTCTTCGACGTTACGTGCGGCGCCGAAGAAACGCTTCGGGCGCTGCAGCGCGTTGGCATCCACACCGCCGGTGAGCACCTTGCCCGAGGCCGGGATCACGGTGTTGTAAGCGCGGGCCAGACGCGTGATCGAGTCGAGCAGAATGATCACGTCCTGTTTCATTTCGATCAGGCGTTTGGCCTTCTCGATCACCATTTCGGCGACCTGCACGTGACGCGTGGCCGGCTCGTCGAATGTCGAAGCGACCACTTCGCCTTTCACCGAACGCTGCATTTCCGTCACTTCTTCCGGGCGCTCATCGATGAGCAGCACGAAAAGCTTGGCTTCCGGATGGTTGGTGGCAATCGCGTGAGCGATGTGCTGCAGCATCACGGTCTTGCCCGACTTCGGCGAGGCCACGAGCAGACCGCGCTGGCCCTTGCCGATCGGCGCAATCATGTCGATGATGCGGCCCGTCACGTTCTCTTCACCGCGAATGTCGCGCTCGAGCAGGAGCGGCTTGTTCGGGTGCAGCGGCGTGAGGTTCTCGAACATGATCTTATGTTTCGAGGCCTCGGGTGGATGGTCGTTGACCTTGTCGACCTTCACCAGCGCGAAGTAGCGCTCGCCGTCCTTCGGCGTACGCACTTCCCCTTCGATCGTGTCGCCGGTATGCAGGTTGAAGCGGCGGATCTGCGACGGGCTGATATAGATATCGTCCGTGCTGGCCAGATACGACGTCTCGGGCGAGCGCAGGAAACCGAAGCCATCCGGCAGCACCTCGAGCGTACCGTCGCCGTAGATGGTTTCGCCGGTCTTTGCGCGCTTCTTCAGAATGGCGAACATCAGCTCCTGCTTGCGAAGGCGGTTTGCGTTCTCGATATCGAGACCGTTCGCCATTTCAAGCAGTTCGGAGACGTGCTGGGACTTTAGTTCGGATAAATGCATACGGAGGTGCCGTCCGACGGACGACAAGTGAAGGATCAGGGAAAAGTGAGCGAACGCTCGAAGAACTTTGAGATGCTTGTTGCCGGATTATATAGCAAGCAGCGCCGCGCGCAAGCACCGCACCGCTTGTCCGGCGCCGGGCTGTCGCACTGCGGCGACAAAGGCCCCGGCACCTGCCGTCATTGGCTGGGGATTACAGATGCTGGTCGAGGAAGGCGGTCAGTTGACCCTTCGCAAGGGCGCCGACCTTCTGGCCCGCGACGGCGCCGTTCTTGAACAGGATCAGGGTGGGGATGCCGCGGATGCCGAACTTGGCCGGCGTGGCCTGATTGTCGTCCACGTTCATCTTGGCGATTTGCACCTTGTCGCCGTATTCCTTGGCCACGTCTTCCAGGATCGGGGCGATCATCTTGCACGGACCGCACCATTCCGCCCAGAAGTCGAGAAGCACCGGCTTGTCGGAATTCAAAACGTCCGCGTCGAAGCTGGCGTCGGAAATGTGCTTGATTTGTTCGCTCATGAGTATTGTTGCCTCGTCTGACTATTCGGAAACGTCCGGTGAAAACAGCGCGCTTTCGCCGACGCCGGAGATGTCACCCGGCTTTCCCGGGCGTGCATTCTCCATATGGAGGCTGCAATCGCGTGCTTCAATAGCGTTCGCCAATGCAGTTTGTGCTCATCTTAGCGGAAATCGCAAACGCTTGCGCGTCGTGCCTGAGCGCGCCGCGAGGTTGCCGTTGGGAGCGCCTGCGCCCCACAATCTCGCGCGTCGGGCTTCTGTTGGCACGCCGACTCTGGTAGAATCTGTTCCTGACGGGCCTCCTCGCATGGTGGCGCGGCCAATCTGGTCAGGTCGGGAACGAAGCAGCCACAACCGTTTTCTGCCAGTGCCGAGGGTCAGGCTCGTCACCTACCTCCTTGTTTTATCGATGTTCTCCGCGCATTTCGCGCACATTCCGCCTCCGCTTTCACATGCCGCGTGTCGTTGCGATCGGTCGTTTCCATGGTGAATGGACATGGCGCCGCCGTGGTTCGTCGATGCCCGCTGACGGTCACCGTCCGCGTCCCGTCGGTGCTATTTCAACGCGTATCGCGTGCGCCGGGGCCGCTTGGTAGAATCGCGCAACATTTTTTTCTATCGCACCGATAGCCTGACGGATTTCCCGGGCTGACAACGCCCGATTGGGCGTTGACATCGGTGCGGACGCTCAACGCCGAACTGTTACAATTTGGCATGACCTATCAAGTACTCGCGCGCAAATGGCGCCCCAAAGGCTTCTCGACCCTGGTGGGCCAGGAGCATGTCGTGCGTGCGTTGACGCACGCGCTCGAGCAACAGCGCTTGCATCACGCCTACTTGTTTACCGGCACGCGTGGCGTGGGCAAGACGCCGCTCTCGCGCATTCTGGCCAAGGCGCTCAATTGTGAGACGGGCATCACGGCCGAGCCGTGTGGCGTGTGCAAGGCCTGCCGGGCCATCGACGAAGGGCGCTTCGTCGACTACGTGGAAATGGACGCGGCATCGAATCGCGGCGTCGACGAAATGACGTCGCTGCTGGAAAAAGCCGTCTACGCGCCAGCGGATGCGCGCTTCAAGGTCTATATGATCGACGAAGTGCACATGCTGACGGGGCACGCGTTCAATGCGATGCTCAAGACGCTGGAAGAACCGCCCGCGCACGTCAAATTCATCCTGGCGACGACCGATCCGCAGAAGATTCCGGTCACTGTGCTCTCGCGCTGCCTGCAATTCAATCTCAAGCAGATGCCGGCCGGGCACATCGTGTCGCACCTCACGACCATCCTCGGCGAGGAAGGCATCGAGAACGAGACGCAGGCGTTGCGTCTGCTCGCCAAGGCGGCGGGCGGCAGCATGCGCGACGCCCTGTCGCTCACCGATCAGGCCATCGCCTATGCCGCGGGTCCGCTGACCGAGACGGCCGTACGCGGCATGCTCGGGGCCATCGACCAGAGCGTGCTCGTGCGTCTGCTCGACGCCCTCAACGACGAATCGCGCACCGACCTGCTGGCCGTTGCCGACGAAATGGCCGAGCGCAGTTTCTCGTTTGCGGCGGGATTGCAGGATCTCGGCAGCTTGCTGCACAAGATTGCTTTGGCGCAATACGCCCCCCAGGCCGTGTCGGACGAATGGCCGGAAGCGGCGGACGTGAGACGTCTGGCGCAGGCGTTGTCGCCTGAAGCCGTCCAACTGTATTACCAGATCGCCACGCGTGCGCGTGGCGATCTGGGACTTGCGCCGGACGAATACACCGGTTTTTCGATGGCGCTGCTGCGAATGGCGGCGTTCACGCCGTTGCTCGCGGGCGGCACGCTGGCGGAACCGCCAACGCCGCAGACGGCGGGTGTCGCGCGGGCTGTGACCCCAGCGGCCGCGCCGTCGCGGACCCCGATG
>NZ_AKXS01000208.1:0-3550 GCF_000282835.1 Pandoraea sp. B-6
CGCGCGTGCCGCTTCCACCGCCGCGTTCAACGCAAGGATGTTGGTCTGGAACGCGATGCCTTCGATCACGCTGATGATGTCGACAATCTTGTGCGAACTCGACGAAATCCCGTGCATCGTGTCGACCACGTTGCCGACCACACGGCCGCCGCGGGCGGCGATCTCAGACGCGTTCACGGCCAGCACGCTCGCCTGCTTGGCGTTGTCGGCGTTCTGTTTGACCGTGGCCGTGAGCTGCTCCATCGACGACGCCGTCTCTTCCAGCGAGGCCGCCTGCTGCTCCGTGCGCGCCGACAGATCGGTGTTGCCCGCCGCGATTTCGTGCGAGGCCACGTTGATCGATTCGATGCCTTCGCGCACGTCCGAAACGATGGACAGCAGGCTGTTCTTCATGACGGTGAGGCCGAAAAGCAACTGGCCGATCTCGTCGCGTCCCGTGCCTTCCGCCTTGACAGTCAAGTCGCCCGCCGCGATCTGCTTCGACATCGAGAGCGCCACGCGCAATGGGTGATTGATCGCGCGACGCAGCACGCTGCCGAGAACGAACAAGAGGATGATGCCGCCGATCACCGCGATCACGGTGGCCGCACGCACGAAGGTGTGGGCTTTCTGCGATTGCTGATACAGGTCGGTCGCCTGGGTGAGTTCAAGGCGCGTGAGCACATTGAGCTCGTCACGCATCGGGCCATAGGCCGGCTTCACCTTTTCGAGATACGTCTGCTGGGCGCCTTCGGCCGAACCGGCCTTGAGCATCTCGACCGTCTGTTGCAGGCCGTCGGTCGTAAAGCGCTGGCGAATCGTGTTGAAGCGCTCGGCTTGTGCGCGCGTGTCCGGGTCGACCGACGCCATGTATTCGGTCCACTCGCGGTTGATGTCGTCGAGGCTGCTCGTGATCTCATCGCCCGCGCGTTTCATCGCGTCGAGATTCGGGCTGCCCACCGCTTCGGCCACGAGCAAGACGTCGCGGTCGAGCTTCTGGCCGATGACGGCCAGCGTACTTACCGGCACCATGCCGTGCTGATAGACGCGCAGCAGTTTTCCGTTGCTGCTCGACATCCCCCAGAGGCCCAGACCGCCGACCACGGCCAACAGCGTCGCACCGAGCACGATGATCCCGGTTAGCCGTGCGCGCAGCGTGTCCAGACGGATCTTGCGCGCCACCGCCGCGAATCCGCCGCGCTCGACCTGACCGCCGCGAATGCGCAAGTTGCCGGCCTGCCCGCTGCGAAAGCGCGCGTAGACCGTCTCGGCCTGCGCCGTCGTACCTGCCGCCGGACGCACACGCACCGACGTGAAGCCCACCACGGCACCGTTTTCCAACGTCGGCGTGACCGTTGCGAGCACCCAGTAGAAATCGCCGTTCTTGCGGCGGTTCTTGACCAACCCGGTCCACGTATCGCCGCGCTTGACCGTCTCCCACAGATCGCCGAAAGCTTCCGGCGGCATGTCCGGATGGCGAACGATGTTGTGCGGTGCGCCCAGCAGTTCTTCACGCGAATAGCCGCTCACCTCCACGAAGGCGGGATTGGCATACGTGATCCGCCCCTTCAGATCCGTCCGTGAGATCAGGTACTGATGCTCGCCGATGACGAATTCGTTTTGGGTGACGGGCTGGTTATTGCGCACGTGCTCGGTCTCCGTGAATGACAGGTCGGGGGGGCTCGGGTGTGTCAGGCGTGTCGGGTGGCGCGCCGGGTCTCAGCTCGCCAGGCGCTCGATGAGCGCCATGTCGCTGCTGGTCATGAGCTTCTCGATGTCCATCAGGATCAGCATGCGGCCTTCGACGGTGCCCAGTCCGGTGATGTACTCGGTGGCCAGTTGCGCGCCGAATTCCGGCGCCGGCTTGATTTCGCCACGGGCGAGCGTGAGCACGTCGGAGACCCCGTCGACCACCATGCCGACCACGCGGCCCGCCACGTTCAGAATGATCACGACCGTTTGCGTGTTGTACTCGACGCGGCCCAGACGGAATTTGATCCGCATGTCCACGATCGGCACGATGATGCCGCGCAGATTGATCACGCCCTTGATGAAGTCCGGCGCATTGGCGATGCGCGTGACCGCGTCGTAGCCGCGAATCTCCTGCACCTTCAGAATGTCGATGCCGTATTCCTCGTCACCGAGCGTGAAGAC
This sequence comes from Pandoraea sp. B-6, assembly GCF_000282835.1. Classification (NCBI taxonomy): domain Bacteria; kingdom Pseudomonadati; phylum Pseudomonadota; class Betaproteobacteria; order Burkholderiales; family Burkholderiaceae; genus Pandoraea; species Pandoraea sp. B-6. The sequence continues at coordinate 2,134 of NZ_AKXS01000208.1, forward strand.
CAGAAACTCCTGACCGTCGCCATCGGTCTGCATGGCGCCGCCCTGGCGCGACACGGCATGTTCTTGCGAAAGGTTGTCCATCTGACGCGTCTCCGACTTCAGTTGAAGATGGTGGCGGCCGCCGAGCGCTGGCCGCGCTGAAGCGCCGCCACGTCGACGATCAATGCCACACTGCCGTCACCCATGATGGTGGCGGCGGAAATACCGTGAATACGGCGGTAATTGGTTTCGAGATTCTTCACCACGACTTGCTGCTGACCGACCAGTTCGTCGACGAGCAGCGCAAAGCGGCGGCCTTCGGCCTGAAGGATCACGATGATGCCCTGCGTGGGATCGGCGCGCGCCTCCGGCACGTCGAACGCGCGGTAAAGCTCGACGAGCGGCAGGTACTCGCCGCGCACCAGCACGACCTGACCTTCGCCGGTCACGGCGCGAATGTCGTCGCGACGCGGCTGCAGCGACTCCATCACGAAGTTCAGCGGCAGAATGAAGATCTCCGGTCCGACCTTGACGGACATGCCGTCGAGAATCGCGAGCGTGAGCGGCAGCACGATGCGGATCGTGGTGCCCTTGCCGCGCGTGGACAGAATCTCCACGTGCCCGCCCATCTGCTGGATGTTGCGCTTGACGACGTCCATGCCCACGCCGCGGCCCGACACGTCGGTGATCGCCTCGGCGGTGGAGAAGCCCGGCATGAAGATCAGTTGCCACACGTCTTCGTCGGACATCGAGTCCGAGACCGGCAGCCCCTGCTGCTGGGCCTTGGCAAGGATCTTTTCGCGACGCAGGCCCGCGCCGTCGTCGCTCACTTCGATCACGATGTTGCCGCCCTGATGCGCCGCGGACAGCACGAGCTGACCGACCGGGTCCTTGCCCGAGGCCAGGCGCAGCTCCGTCGTCTCGATGCCGTGATCGAGGCTGTTGCGCACGAGGTGCGTGAGCGGATCGATGATGCGCTCGATCAGGCTCTTGTCGAGTTCGGTCGCCTGACCGAACGTGACGAGTTCGATCTGCTTGCCCAGCTTGGTCGCGAGGTCGCGCACCAGGCGCGGGAAGCGCGAGAATACGTAATCCATCGGCATCATGCGGATGGACATCACGGCCTCTTGCAGGTCGCGCGCATTGCGCTCGAGCTGGCCCATGCCGTTGAACAGGCGATCGTGAAGCATCGGATCGAGGCTGCTCGCCGTTTGCGCGAGCATCGCCTGCGTAATCACCAGCTCGCCCACCAGGTTGATGAGCTGATCGACCTTCTCCACGCCCACGCGAATCGAACTGTTCTCGTGTCCGGCCGCGCCCCCTGCCGGTGCGGCCACGCGCTTCTCTGCCGGAGGATGCGCCCCATTGCCACCACCGCCAGCGCCGGCATGCGCGGCGGGCGCCTCAGGCGGCACGATGATCGGCTCGGCCGCAGGCG
>NZ_AKXS01000209.1:0-1851 GCF_000282835.1 Pandoraea sp. B-6
GTTCTGCGTCGGCGTTGCGCTGCCGCCCGAGGCGTTCCCGGACGACGCATTCGTCTGACTCGCTTGCGCGGCCGTATTGTTCGCGCTGCTCGCGGCGGGCTGAACCGTCTGGCGGGTCTGCTGCGAGAGCACGGCGGAGAAGGGCAGCGCGTTGCTGTCGTCGGTGTTCGACGATCCGGCGCGGTGGCCCGTCACGGCTTGCAGGGCCGCGCCTGCGGAATCGGTCAGGAAGCTAAGAATCGACATAGTGGGCGCCTTGGGTCCTTCAAATCGGGGAGTCGGCACGACGGCGCAGGCTGCGCGCGGCGTACTCGTCGTTTTCTTTCTGCTCGCGGCGCGCGACACGCAGCGCCGTGCGGGCTTGCTCACGCGAAGCGAGCGTACCGAAGGAATTCAGGCGGCGCTGCTGCGCTTGCCATTCGCGGCGTGCGGCCGCGAGACGCTCGTCGGCTTGCTCGAGCAGCATGGCTTGCTGTCCGATGGCCGTGTCGAGCGTATCGATGAATTGCTGGAAGTTGCGCCAGTCGCAGCCGGCCATGCCCTGAATCGTCGCCGTCTGCATGCGCGTGCGGTATTCGTGGCGATACTGGCGCAGTGCTTCGAGCTGACGCTCGACCTCGGCGCGCTGCGTCTGGCGTTCGCCGAGCAGGCGCGCGGCTTCGTCCACGTCCTTCTGGGCGAGTTCGATGAGCAGCTTGAGAGGCAGGGTGGAATTCATGGCCGCCGCCGGTTAGTGGAACAGACCGTGCATCTGGTGCACGGCGTCCGGATAACTGGCCCGCTCGCGCATTCCCTGTTGCAGGAAGTTTTCGAGTCGGGGATACAGCTCGATCGCCTGATCGAGCATCGGATCGCTGCCCGGCGCGTACGCGCCCACATTGATGAGGTCGCGGTTGCGCTGATAGCGCGAGAGCATCTGCTTGAAGCGCCGTACCTTGTCGAACTGCCCATCGTCGATGAGCGCGGTCATCGCACGGCTGATCGACTGTTCGATGTCGATCGCCGGATAGTGCCCCGACTCCGCCAATTGACGCGAGAGCACGATATGGCCATCGAGAATGGCGCGGGCCGAATCGGCGATCGGATCCTGCTGGTCGTCGCCCTCGGTGAGCACGGTATAGAACGCGGTGATCGAGCCGCCACCGTCCGGACCGTTACCGGCACGCTCGACCAGCGCCGGAAGCTTGGCGAACACGGAAGGCGGATAGCCCTTCGTGGCCGGCGGCTCGCCGATCGCCAGTGCGATTTCGCGCTGGGCCATGGCGTACCGGGTGAGCGAGTCCATGATCAGCAGCACATCCTTGCCCTGATCGCGGAAGTACTCGGCCAGCGTGGTGGCGTACGCCGCGCCTTGCAGGCGCAGCAGCGGCGAGACGTCGGCGGGCGCCGCCACGACGACGGAGCGCGCCAGGCCGTCCGGCCCGAGAATGTTTTCGATGAAGTCCTTCACTTCGCGGCCGCGCTCGCCGATCAGGCCCACGACGATGACTTCGGCCTGCGTGAAGCGGGCCATCATCCCCAGCAGCACGCTCTTGCCGACGCCCGACCCGGCGAAGAGGCCCATGCGTTGGCCGCGCCCGACGGTGAGCAACGCATTGATGGCGCGCACCCCCACGTCGAGCACCGAGTCGATGGGCGCGCGACCCAGCGGATTGACCGGCACCGACGCGAGCGAGGCGCTGTCGGTCATGCCCAGCGGGCCGAAATCGTCGAGCGGACGGCCGGCGGCGTCGACCACCCGGCCGAGCAGCGCTTCGCCCACGGGCAGACGCTTGCCGTTGTGACGTTGATTCGGCAGCGGACCGTCGGCGGCGGGCTCCATCGGGTACACGCGAGCGCCTGGCAGCAGGC
>NZ_KB290542.1:0-41144 GCF_000282835.1 Pandoraea sp. B-6
GCGACGCGATGGACCGCGGCGTCACCGCCGACCGGATTGACGCGGACATGGTCGAGGCGGCGGCACGCGAACAGCTCGGCGCGCCGCTCGGCATCGATGCGCAGGCAGTGCGCGCATGTCTCGACCCGACCCGCAATGTGGCCGCGCGTGCTTCGGCCGGCAGTCCGAGCCCGGACACGCTGCGTGCCCACGTGCGCGAAGCGCAGGGGCGGCTCGACGACGAACATGCCTTCGTCGACGACTGGCGGACACGTCTGGCCGATGCCCGGCGCGAGCTGCAAGACACCACCCGCGCACTGGCAGGCCACCCATGAACGCGCTGCTCTCGATTCGCGGTCTGCACAAGCATTTCGGTGCGCATCAGGTGGTCAACGGCGTGGATCTCGACGTCCATCCCGGCGAGGTCGTGGTCGTGATCGGCCCGAGCGGGTCCGGCAAGTCCACGCTGATCCGCTGCCTGAATAGCCTCGAGACGCCCACCGATGGCACCGTCACGCTCGGCGAGGCAGCCACCGACGTACGGGATCACCGGGCCATGGCGAAGTTGCGCGAAGACGTCGGCATGGTGTTCCAGGACTACACGTTGTTCCCGCACCTGAGCATTCTGCGCAACATCACGCTGGCCCCGGTCAAGCTCGGCCGCATGACGCAGGCCGAGGCCGAGCGGACCGCGCATGCGTTGCTCGAACGCGTGGGACTGGCCCACAAGGCGGACGCATATCCCGTGTCGCTCTCGGGCGGGCAGCAGCAGCGCGTGGCCATCGTGCGCGCGCTGGCGATGAAGCCGAAACTGATGTTGTTCGACGAGCCTACTTCGGCGCTCGATCCGGAAACCGTCGGCGAGGTGCTGGCCGTCATGAAGGATTTGGCGCGCGACGGCATGACGATGATCGTCGTCACGCATGAGATGGGCTTCGCTCGCGAGGTCGCCGATCGGGTGGTGTTCTTCGATCACGGCCGCATCGTCGAGAGCGGTCCGCCGGGCGAATTGTTCGGCGCGCCGCGCGAACCCCGCACGCAACAGTTCTTGAGCAGCGTGCTGCGCTGACGCGACACGTCGATCGTCATTTCGGCGCCAACAATCGCGGCGCCGAAAAAATTGGGGGCCAGTGCCGAGGCGCAAACCTCGGGACTGGCCCCCAATCTCACCGCAAGCGCAAGCTTACTGGCAAGCCTCGCACTCGTCGAAGCCCGGATCGCCCGGACGCATCGTGCACACCGCGCCTTCAGCGTCCGGCATCGGCTGCGCCAGCGGCGAGGACGGCTCGGCCGAGAAGCTTCCGCCCGGCGTCACGCCCCCCGAGCTCACCGCATTCAGCGCGCCGTGGCTCACCGTCGACTTCTCGACGTGCGTCGCGGCCATCGTACGCAGGTAGTACGTGGTCTTCAAGCCACGCGTCCAGGCCAGCTTGTACGTCTCGTCGAGCTTCTTGCCCGAAGCGCCCGCCATGTAGATGTTGAGCGACTGCGCCTGATCGATCCACTTCTGACGACGCGACGCCGCTTCGACCAGCCACTTCGGCTCGACTTCGAACGCCGTGGCATAGATCTCGCGCAGGTCGGCCGGCACGCGGTCGATACGGGCGAGCGAGCCGTCGAAGTACTTCAGGTCGGCGACCATCACTTCGTCCCACAGGCCACGCGCCTTCAGGTCACGCACCAGATACTCGTTGGCCACCGTGAATTCGCCCGAGAGGTTCGACTTCACATACAGGTTCTGGAACGTCGGCTCGATACAGGCCGAGACGCCGATGATGTTCGAGATCGTGGCGGTCGGGGCGATCGCCACGCAGTTCGAATTGCGCATGCCGTGCGCAGCGATGTGCTTGCGCAGGCTGTCCCAGTCGAGCGTGGCCGACATATCGACCTCGATATAACCACCGCGGGCTTCGGCCAGCAACGCCAGCGAGTCCTGCGGCAGGATGCCGCGATCCCACAGCGAGCCCTTGTACGACGAGTACTGACCGCGTTCCTTGGCCAGCTCCGACGACGCCCAGTAGGCGTAGTAGCACACGGCTTCCATCGAACGGTCGGCAAATTCGACGGCGGCATTCGAGGCATACGGCGTGCGCAGCAGGTGCAGACAGTCCTGGAAGCCCATGATGCCCATGCCCACCGGACGGTGATGCAGGTTCGAATTGCGCGCCTTCGCCACCGCGTAGTAGTTGATGTCGATGACGTTGTCGAGCATGCGCATCGCCACGCGCACGGTACGTTGCAGCTTGTCGTGATCGAGTTCGTAACCGTTCGCGGTCTGCTTCATGTGAGCCACGAGGTTGACCGAGCCGAGGTTGCACACCGCGATTTCGGTCTCGCTCGTGTTGAGCGTGATTTCCGTGCACAGGTTCGACGAGTGCACCACGCCCACATGTTGCTGCGGCGAGCGGATGTTGCACGGATCCTTGAACGTGATCCACGGATGGCCGGTTTCGAACAACATGCCCAGCATCTTGCGCCAGAGCGCTTGCGCCGGCACCTTCTTGAACAGCTTGATTTCGCCTCGCGCGGCCTTGTCTTCGTAGGCGGTGTAAGCCTGCTCGAACGCCTTGCCGTACTTGTCGTGCAGGTCCGGGCAGGTGGCCGGCGAGAACAGCGTCCACTCGGCGCCTTCCATCACGCGCTTCATGAACAGATCGGGAATCCAGTTCGCCGTGTTCATGTCGTGCGTGCGGCGGCGGTCGTCGCCCGTGTTCTTGCGCAGCTCGAGGAATTCCTCGATGTCCAGGTGCCACGTTTCCAGGTAGGCGCACACCGCGCCCTTGCGCTTGCCGCCCTGGTTCACGGCCACGGCCGTGTCGTTGACCACCTTCAGGAACGGCACCACCCCCTGGCTCTTGCCGTTCGTGCCCTTGATGTGCGAGCCGAGCGCGCGAACCTGCGTCCAGTCGTTGCCCAGGCCACCGGCAAACTTCGAGAGCAGTGCATTTTCCTTGAGGGCTTCGTAGATGCCTTCCAGATCGTCCGAGACCGTCGTCAGGTAGCACGACGAGAGTTGCGAGCGACGCGTGCCCGAGTTGAACAGCGTCGGCGTCGAACTCATGAAGTCGAAGCTCGACAGAATCTGGTAGAACTCGATCGCACGCGCTTCGCGCTCGACTTCATTGAGCGCCAGCCCCATCGCCACGCGCATATAGAACGCCTGCGGCATTTCGATGCGGTGACCGTCGATATGCAGGAAGTAGCGATCGTAGAGCGTCTGCAGGCCCAGATAGTTGAACTGCAGATCGCGCGATGCGTCGAGCGCGGCGCTCAGCTTGGCCAGGTCGAACGAGAGCAGTTGCTCGTCGAGCAGTTCGGCGTCGACACCCTGCTTGATGAAGCGCGGGAAGTACTCGATGTAGCGCGCGGCCATTTCGCCCTGCGGCACTTCTTCGCCGAGGATCTCGCGGCGGATCGTGTGCATCAGAATTCGCGCCGTGACCTGGCTGTACGCCGGTTCCTTCTCGATGAGGGTGCGCGAGGCGAGGATCGCCGAGTCGTAGACCTGCGACAGCGGCACGCCGTCGTACAGGTTCTTGAGGGTCTCGGTCACGATCGGCTCGGCCACGACTTCGTCGCCGAGATTTTCGCAGGCAGCCTGCACCACGCCGCGCAACACCGACATATCGAGCGTACGCACCACGCCGTTGTCGGTGACATTGAGCACCGGGCCATCGGGCGTAGCCGCTTCTTGCGTGGTCTCGACCGCGTGCGCGCGCTCTTGCGAACGCTTCTCGCGGTACAGCACATAGGCTCGCGCCACGTTGTGCTCGCCTTCACGCATCAGCGCGAGTTCGACCTGATCCTGGATGTCTTCGATGTGGAACGTGCCGCCATTCGGGCGGCTGCGCATCAGGGCGCGCACAACGTGCCCCGTCAACTGCTCCACGAGTTCGCGTACGCGGGCCGACGCCGCGCCCTGGCCGCCGTTCACGGCAAGGAACGCCTTGGTCACGGCGATCGCGATCTTCGACGGCTCGAAACCCACCACCGCGCCGTTGCGTCGAATCACTTTGAAGTCGGCGTTGGTCGCCGGCTCGAAGGCGCCCGTCGTCTGGGGCGCCGACGCACCCGCACCATTGCCGGAAGTCGCGGCAGGCGTCGGGGTCGGGCGGGTGAGGTTTTCGTTAGTCTGCATGTAAAAACTCCCGTTCCAATGAGATGGTGCTGTTAGCGCGTTCTTACCAGGTTACGGCCGGCAAAAATGCGCCCTAGGGACGCCGATGGAGCGAAGTGCTGGATACCGCACGACCGACGGACGGCCAAGGGTTCAGGTGTCCGCTGCACGGCTTTGCTGCTGTGCCGCCCCGCAAAAACGCCGCAGGAAAAGCACGGTATTGATGGCGATTGCATCCTGTGCCGAACCTGACATCAACCACTAGATGTAGTGGTCGGCACCGGAATTTTCACTAAGTATAGTGGAGATGACGCACTCCGCAAACCCAAAAATTTCTCTCGCCGGGAAGGCCCGTGGCATCGCCGTGTCAAGCAAAACCTGTCCCCGGATGGGGATTAGTCGGCCGGCTGAAACGGCAATGTCTGGGGGCTCAGCGCCGCCATCCGACGCAATCGCGGCCACTCGAAGTACGGTCCCGGATCCGTCTTGCGTCCCGGTGCGATATCGGCATGTCCGACCACCGCTTGAATCGGATAATGCTCACGCAACGTTCGCGTGAGCGCCGCCAGCGTGACGTACTGCGCTGCCGCATAGGGCACGTCGTCGGTGCCCTCGAGCTCCACGCCGATCGAAAAATCGTTGCACCGCGTTCGCCCTTCGAACGACGACGCCCCCGCGTGCCAGGCCCGCGCGTTGCACGACACGAACTGCTGCAACGCACCATCACGTCGTACGAGGAAGTGCGACGAGACCCGCACACCGCGGATCTCATCGAAGAAGGGATGCGCATCGTGATCGAGCCGGTTCTGGAAGAACGCCGCGATCTCGCCGCCCCCGAATTGTCCTGGCGGCAGCGAAATGTTGTGCACCACGAGCAGGTCGGTCGGCGTGCCCGCCGGACGCCCATCGAAGTTGGGTGACGGCAGTCGCTCGGCTTCGCGTATCCAGCCGTCGGTATCGAGCGTGAGCATCGGGACATGGGTCGGCGCGCTCATGCGCCACCTCGCCGCAGCAAGGCACGCATCGTGACGCGATGACACGACCGGAGCGCAGTGTTGGCGCACGCGAATGACTGGGACATGTCGGGCACAGCGGGCTCCCGTAGAGCGAGGGGCGCCATTGTAGCCCACTTGGCGTGACGCCGTCGGCGGCATGCCCGGCGCGGGCAACGCTCAGCCCGTTCACGGGTGGGCGGCGCTTCGTCAACCGTCGTCATGCGGTGAAAGGGGATGCCCAATGAAGAAGCCTCCCGCCTTGCCTGGCCGAGAGGCTTCTGTAGGCGTGACCACGCCCAGGGATGATGTCGCTCGCGTGTCGATCGACACGCTCACCATCCCGCGCCGCTCACAGGTGCGACGCTTTGGACCGTTTCCGGCCGGTGACACTGATCGTCTTCGCCAACGCTGTCATCGCTTTCGATACGGTGCCCTCGCTTATTGCCATGATCGCCATCGATCAAGGAAAGGCAGGAATGGCGGATTCCACCCCTTCCATGTGCGCTTCGGGGTGATGGGCCTTGAGCATCTCGCGAATCTCATCGACGCGACCGTCGCGCACATCCACCATCAGCAGAATCATGCCGCGCTCGAGCGGCTCACGAAACGTCTTGAGTCGCGAGTTCGGCACCGAAACGCCGATCATGCTCGACACCCAGGCGCCAAAGAGCGCACCGAGCGGTGCCGTCACAATCATCAACTCCCACTGGGGACGTGTGCCCACGATGGGGAAAAACGCGGCGACTGCACCGACTGCCAGACCACAGAACCCGCCGATGACGAGCCCGGCTTCGGCGCCGTGCACGATATCGGAAGTCTGTAGCAGGTTAGCCTCGTGCAGTCCCTCCAGGTCCATTTCGTCACGTGCCATAAAGTGGATGTGACGCTCCTCCACCCGGGCGAGCAGTAAATCGCTCATCGTGCGCTGGGCACTCGCCAGATCGGGAAGCAGAAAATACATCCGTCTGCGCATTAGCATATTGCGCCCTCCTGTCGTCGCGCCCCTCGATGATTATTCTGTTTGTGAGCGGGGCCGGTTACTGTGTTTTAGTGCATGCAGCAGGCATGCGCAAGCCGGCACGTGCAAGTGCCACGGCGCGAAGGACGGGAGAACGGGATCATCGCTGCGCAGCGTGGCCGCGCAGCGCGACTCAGATGCGGTGTTCGCGCATCCGATAGGCGTCGCGGTGTTCACCGCTGCAAAAATGCTGGCCGCCCGCGCCAGCGACGGATTCACTCTCGGGAAGGTAGGTATCGCACTCGCTGCATCGCACCATGCGCTCGGCGGGCGGCAGCGCCTGACGCGCCGACGTGCGCGCATCGTTTGCGCCTGGCGGGCGCGTGCGCTCGGTATTGCGCTTGCGCTCGTTGCTTCGCATCCACCACGTGCCAACGATCAGGAGCACCAGTAACAACAGGATATTGCGCATCGCGCTTCAAGTCTCCGTCATGCGATGCAGCACCACCTCAAGCACGAAGCGAGAACCGACATACGCCAACAACAGCGCCACGAACGACGCCAGAACCCAACGCAGCGCGACCTTGCCGCGCCACCCATAAAAATGCCGTCCCAGCAGCACCGCGCCGAACATCAGCCACGACACCCCCGCGAACACGGTCTTGTGATCGATGCGCACCGCGCGCCCGAACAGCGCCTCGGAGAACATCACGCCGGAGATCAACGTCAGGGTCAGCAGCACGAACCCGGCGCCGATCAGCCGGAACAACAACTTTTCCATCGTGAGCAGCGGCGGCAGCGTCTCAAGCCAGTGCGCCAGCCAGCCGGTCGTCTCGCCGCGTCGCGACGGATGCAGCTGCCGCTCGGCGTAGAGCATCAGCAGCGCGTGCAGCGCCGCCAGCGCGAACAGCCCGTAGGCCATGTTGGCGATGATGAAGTGCGCCTTGAAAATCGGTTCCGCCGCGAAGCCGAGAATGCGTACATCCGGAAAAATCATCGGCAGCACACAGGTCACCGCGGCCACGGGGGTGACCATCAGCCGCAGGCTGTCCAGCGGAAAGAAGAAACTCTCGATCCAGTAGATGCCGACCGAGAGCCACAGCATGGCCGAGAGCATGTACGCGAAACCGAAGTGCATACTGTCCGAGCGGAAGATCGTTTGATGCAGCAACACCCCGTGCAGCACGAGCGTGACGAACAGCGAAAGCTGCATCGGCCAGCGCGACGGCGTGCCCGCGACCGGCGCAGGCGCGACCTGCCCGCCCGCCAGTGCGAGCGCAGCGTTGCGTCGATATCCTTGCCACGAACAAACCGCCAATCCGGCATAGAGGATGGCGGTCAGCGCATACAGTAAAATAGTCATGTTTGAAGTTTACACCAGCCCATGACGGGCGCGCTGCCGTCCCCGCCACCGCCCCCTCCGGGGCCGAACGGCAGGGCGAACGGGGCCGCTGCAGGTCTTACAGGATACGTTTCATGCTCGACAATCTCACTACGCGCCTCGCCAAGGTCGTCAAGACGCTGCGCGGCGAAGCCCGCCTGACCGAGGCCAACACGCAGGAAATGCTGCGTGAAGTGCGTCTCGCGCTGCTCGAGGCCGACGTCGCCCTGCCCGTGGTGCGCGATTTCGTCGCCAAGGTCAAGGAAAAGGCGCTCGGCGAGGAAGTCATTTCCAGCCTCTCGCCGGGCCAGGCGCTTGTCGGCGTGGTGCAACGCGAACTGACCGCGCTCATGGGCGGCGACTATGAAGGCCGCGCCGCCGAACTCAATCTCGCGACCACGCCGCCCGCCATCATCCTGATGGCCGGTCTACAGGGCGCCGGCAAGACCACCACCGTCGGCAAGCTCGCCAAGCTGCTGCGCGCGCAGAAAAAGAAGGTCCTCACGGTTTCTACCGACGTCTATCGTCCCGCCGCGATTGCCCAGTTAGAGACGGTGACGAAGCAGGTCGACGCCGACTTCTTCCCGTCGCAACCCGATCAGAAGCCGGTGGACATTGCCCGTGCGGCCGTCGACTGGGCGCGACGCCATCACCATGACGTGCTGCTCGTCGACACGGCCGGCCGTCTGGGCATCGACGAAGCGATGATGCAGGAAATCAGCGCCCTGCATGCCGAGCTCAAACCGATCGAAACGCTGTTCGTCGTCGACGCCATGCTCGGCCAGGATGCCGTCAACACGGCCCGCGCCTTCAACGACGCGCTGCCGCTCACCGGCGTGGTGCTCACCAAGCTCGACGGCGACTCGCGCGGCGGTGCGGCGCTGTCGGTGCGTCACATCACCGGCAAGCCGATCAAATTCGTCGGTGTGGGCGAAAAACTCGACGGCCTTGAGGTCTTCTACCCGGATCGCATGGCGAACCGGATTCTCGGCATGGGCGACATTCTCGCGCTCGTCGAGGAAGCGCAACGCGGCGTCGACGTGCAGGCCGCGCAAAAGCTCGCCGAGAAGGTCAAGAAGGGCGGTGACTTCGACCTGAACGACTTCAAGGCGCAAATCGGCCAGATGAAGAACATGGGCGGCCTGTCGTCGCTCATGGACAAGCTCCCCGCGCAATTCCAGGCCGCCGCCAGCCAGACCAATATGGATCAGGCCGAGAAGCAGGTGCGCCGCATGGAGGGCATTATCAACGCGATGACGCCGTCCGAGCGCGCCAAGCCGGAATTGATCAAGGCGAGCCGCAAGCGCCGCATCGCCGCCGGTGCGGGCGTTCAGGTGCAGGAGGTCAATCGCATGCTCAATCAGTACGACCAGATGCGCACCATGATGAAGAAGCTCAAGGGCGGCGGCATGATGAAGATGATGCGCAGCATGAAAGGCATGATGCCCGGTATGCGCTGAACGGATCCGATGCCCGGTTGCCCCCCGTCACGCGGGCGGGCATTCCGTATATACTCCGGGCCGCACATAGCGACATCTCCCCGCAACACGTTCCCCAGGGTCGCCCCATATGAACCGCGAAGAAGCCCTCGAAGTTTTCCGTAATTCCGAAGAGATCGTCTCGGCCGACGAGGTGAGCCAATCCGTCGACACGATGGCCAAGGCCATCAAGGCGGCCGTTGGCGACGAATTCCCGATGGTGCTCTCGGTCATGGGCGGTGCGGCCGTCTTCACCGGCATGCTGCTGCCGCGCCTGGACTTCCCGCTGGAGTTCGACTACATCCACCTCTCGCGCTACAACAACACCACGACAGGCGGCGCGATGCAATGGCGCGTGGCGCCGCGCGACTCGGTGCGCGATCGCGTGGTGCTCGTGCTCGACGACATTCTCGACGAAGGCGCCACCATGGCAGCGATTCGCGATCGAATCCTGGAGATGGGCGCCTCGAAGTTCTACAGCGCCGTGCTGTGCGAGAAGATCCTGACGAAGGACAAGCCCTCGCATCCGGATTTCTGTGGCTTTACGGTGCCAGACCGCTACGTCTTTGGCTGCGGCATGGATGCCAAGGGCTACTGGCGCAACCTGCCGGCGATCCGCGCCTTGACCACGCCGCGCTGAGCGCCGCCAGCGGGACAACGTTCCGTATCCACCATGCGACAAAGCGACAAAGGGGCCTGCGAGGCCCCTTTGTCGTTTGGGTGCGCCGGCGAGCCCTCGCCCACCGGCATGACACCCGATCAGATCGCCTTGGCGGCGCGCACCTTATCGACGACGACATCCGCCACGGCGGCGACGTCGAGCAACTGCGCTTGTGCGTCGCGGCGGCCCTGATACTCGAGCTTGCCTTCCTTCAGCCCCCGGTCACCGATCACCACGCGATGCGGCACGCCGATCAGCTCCCAATCCGCGAACATCACGCCGGGACGCTCGCCACGGTCGTCGAGAATCACGTCGACGCCCGCAGCCACCAGGTCGTCATAGAGCTTATCGGCCGTCGCACGCACGGCGTCGCTGCGGTCATAGCCCATCGGGCAAAGCACGACTTCGAACGGCGCAATCGATTCCGGCCAGATGATGCCGCGATCGTCGAAGTTCTGTTCGATGGCCGCGCCAAGAATTCGCGTGATGCCAATGCCATAGCAGCCCATTTCCATCGGCGCAGGCTTGCCGGTCTCGTCGAGGAAGGTGGCATTCATGGCATCCGAATACTTGGTCCCCAACTGGAACACGTGCCCCACTTCGATGCCACGGCACAGGGCAATCTCGCCCTTGCCATCCGGCGACATGTCGCCAGGCACGACGTTGCGCAGATCGGCCACGACTTCCGGCTCGGGCAGATCGCGCCCCCAGTTCACACCGGTGATATGGAAGTCGACCTCGTTCGCGCCAACCACGAAATCGCTCATCTTAGCGACCGTGCGATCGACCACGAGCTTGACCGGCTGCTTCGTACCGATGGGGCCCAGGTAGCCCGGCGGTGTGCCGAACCGATCGACGATCTCGGCCTCGCTCGCGAAGCGGAAGTCCGCCAGTCCCGGCACCTTGCTCGCCTTGATCTCGTTCAGTTCGTGATCGCCGCGCAGCAACAGCAGCCAGACGGTCGTGCCGGCCTCTTCGCTGTCGGTGGCAAGCACAATCGACTTGACCGTGCGCGCCAGCGGGATCGAGAGCAGTTCCGCGACGGCTTCGCACTTGGCCTTGCCCGGTGTGGCCGTCTTGGTCAGCGCCTCGGCGGGCGCGGCGCGCTCGCCCTGCGGGGCAAGCGCCTCGGCCATTTCGACGTTGGCCGCATAGTCGGACGCAGGGCAGTAGGCAATGGCGTCTTCACCGGTATCGGCGATCACGTGGAATTCGTGCGAGCCGGACCCGCCAATCGAGCCGTTGTCGGCCACCACGGCGCGAAACGCCAGCCCTAGGCGCGTGAAGATGCGCACGTAGGCGTCGAACATCTTCTGATAGGAAACCTGCAGGCCGGCACGGTCCTTATCGAAGGAGTAGGCGTCCTTCATGATGAACTCGCGCCCGCGCATCACGCCGAAACGCGGACGAATCTCGTCGCGGAACTTCGCCTGTACCTGATAGAAGTTCACCGGCAGTTGGCGATAGCTCTTGATCTCGCGGCGCGCGATGTCCGTCACCACTTCCTCGTGGGTCGGGCCGACGACGAAATCGCGGTCGTGGCGATCCTTCAGTCGCAGCAATTCCGGACCGTACTGCTTCCAGCGCCCCGACTCCTGCCACAGTTCGGCGGGCTGGACGGCGGGCATAAGCAGTTCGAGCGCGCCGGCACGGTTCATTTCTTCGCGGACGATGGCTTCAACCTTGCGGATCGAACGCAGGCCGATCGGCAGGTAATCATAGATACCGCCGGCCACGCGGCGAATCATGCCGGCGCGCATCATCAGCTTGTGGCTGACGATCTCGGCGTCGGCGGGCGCTTCCTTGAGGGTGCCGATGAAGAAACGAGAGGCTTTCATGCAGATTTCCGGGAAAAATGAGGGTCAACGGCGCGCACAGCGGTTCGGGGTGTTGCCGGGAACGGGGCCGGGGCACGCCCCGACGTCGCGACGGCGCCCAAGACACCCGCCGGCCGTACGCGCCGCCCCGGTCACCCGAGCCGCCGCCGGCCGCCGCGCCGGTGATTATCTGTTTATAATCGAAGCAATTTTAAAGGATTCAAGGGTGGTTGTATGCTTGACCGTGAAGGCTTTCGCCCGAACGTCGGCATCATCCTCTTAAACGCACGCAATGAAGTGTTCTGGGGCAAGCGGCTGGGCGAGCACTCCTGGCAGTTCCCGCAAGGCGGCATCAAGTACGGCGAAACGCCCGAACAAGCCATGTTCCGAGAATTGCACGAAGAAACCGGGCTAAAGCCAGAACACGTCAAAATCATCGGTCGCACGCGCGACTGGCTGCGTTATGAGGTGCCGGACAAATTCATCAAGCGCGAAGTGCGCGGACATTACCGGGGCCAGAAGCAAATCTGGTTCCTGCTGCGCATGGTCGGTCGCGACTGCGATATCTGCCTGCGCGCGACCGAGCATCCGGAGTTCGATGCCTGGCGCTGGAACGAATATTGGGTGCCGCTCGACGCCGTGATCGAGTTCAAGCGCGAGGTCTACCAACTCGCGCTGAACGAGCTCTCGCGCTATCTGCGACGCTCGGCGGCGCGCGCGCAACAGGATCGGCGACGCTTTCCGCGCGCCGGGGCCCGGGTCGGCGAATTGCCGCCGGGCGCGAGCATTGCGGATGACGACACCTGCGACGGCGGCAGTTGTGTCGACGAGGCCAGCGAAATGGCAGGTGCCGCCAGTGTCGGCACACCGCCTCGGGAGCACTGAACCGGGCCGCCGCCGGCGTGTCCCATCATCGGTCGCGGGCACCATGCCCGCGCCTTCCTTTTGACCTAGCATCCTCCGGGATGCCGCGCGGATCGTCCGCTATCGTTGATCCGCCGCCCAACCGACTTCTCGATCCCATTCCATGCGTCTTTCCCTCGCTCGCCACGCCCCGCGCCTGACCGCCCTGGCCCCTTTGGCCGCACTGGCGCTGATGACCGCCTGTAGCGGCATGATGCAGCCCGTCCAGGACTACGACGAATACATCGCCCAGCAGGAAGCCTCCAAGGGCAAGTGGAAGGAAGCTGAATTCACCCTGCCGGCGAAAGCCCCGCAAGACGCCGATCTCGTGAGCTTCCCCACCCTGCCGAGCGCCACCCTCGACTACGCCATCGACACGAAGTCGGTGCAGGTGACGGACGACGGTGTAGTCCGCTACGTTGCCGTGATCCGCAGCAAGCAAGGGGCGCGCAACGTCTCGTTCGAAGGCATTCATTGCTCGTCGTTCGAGTCGCGTCTGTACGCAACGGGCCGACCGGATGGCACATGGGTTGCGGCGCGCAACAGCGAATGGCGTCCGATTCGTCCGTATGGTGCAACCGCCTATCAGGGCATCCTGTTCCGCGACTATCTCTGTCGGGACAAGGCCCCATTGGGTGACGCCAAGGAAATCGTGCAGAACCTGCGCTACCCGAAATTCGATCAGAACCAGAACTATCGTTAAGCCGTTGACGCACGGTCGATAACGATTGACCGTCGAGATGAAAAACGCCGGTCACGCAGTTCAAATGCGTGCCGGCGTTTTGTCTGTCAGGCGCGAGGCCATCGCCCCGCCGTGCGGCTCAGCGCAAGATCAGATTGTCGCGATGAATCAGCTCGGGCTCGTTCGCAAAGCCCAGCACCTGCTCGATGTCGCTGCTCGGGTGACGCCGAATCAGACGCGCCTCCGAGGCGCTGTAATTCGACAGCCCGCGCGCGACTTCAAGGCCGGCCTCGTCCACGCAGGCAATCACTTCGCCGCGGGCAAACGTGCCTTCGACATCGATCACACCGATCGGCAGCAGGCTCTTGCCCTCTTGCGTCAGCTTCTTGCACGCGCCTGCATCGATCACCACGCGACCGCGCACCTGCAAATGATCGGCCATCCATTGCTTGCGGGCGGTGAGCACGGCCGTGCGCGCGACCAACTGCGTGCCGATGGCCTCGCCGCTCGCCAGACGCACAAGCACGTCTTCCTCGCGCCCCGACGCGATCACGGTATGCGCGCCGCTGGTCGCTGCGCGCTTGGCCGCCAGGATTTTCGTCAGCATGCCGCCGCGTCCGATATTGGTGCCCGCGCCACCGGCCATCGCTTCGAGACGCTCGTCACCCGCATCGGCCTCGTGGACGAACTCGGCCTTGGGGTCCTTGCGCGGATCGGCCGTGTACAGGCCCGACTGATCGGTCAGGATGACCAGTGCGTCGCCGTCGATCAGATTCGTCACGAGTGCGCCCAACGTGTCGTTATCGCCGAACTTGATTTCGTCGGTCACGACCGTGTCGTTCTCGTTGATGATCGGCACCACGCCCAGACGGAGCAATGTGAGCAAGGTCGTTCGCGCGTTCAGATAGCGTTCGCGGTCGGCCAGATCGGCGTGCGTGAGCAGAATCTGCGCGGTGCGCACGCCGTGTTCGGCGAAGCGCGTCTCATAGACCTGCGCGAGGCCCATTTGTCCCACGGCCGCCGCCGCCTGTAATTCGTCGATGGCGGTCGGACGGCGCGCCCAGCCGAGGCGCTGCATGCCCTCGGCAATGGCACCCGAGCTGACGAGCACCACCTGCTTTGGCGGACGACCATCGCCACCATGCCGCAGCGCGGCGATCTGTTGTGCCCATCGCGCAATCGCGACATCGTCCAGCCCGCGACCGTCGTTGGTCACGAGACTGGATCCCACTTTCACCACGAGCCGCTTGGCATCGGCGATGACCGAACGCATGGAACTGGATTCTCCTGCGAATGTATTGGGAAGTCGGCGCTATCGCAGCCGGATCGCTGGCATTGGCGCGATGACAGGCAGCGCCATCGCCAGCGTTTGAGTGAGACGGAGTTTACGCCTTTGGCGCGTCGTCCGGGGGCGTCTGCGGGGCGACGTCGGCCGCCGGGGCGGCACTGCCCGCGCGAAAACGCGGATCCTGCGCAGCGTCTTCCATCGCTTCTTCCACGGCACCGCGTTGTTGATACAAATACTCTTGCACGGCCAGACACAGCTTCTCGCAACCTTCGCCGGTCAAGGCGGAAATCTCGAACGTCGGACCGTCCCAGGCGAAGCGCTTCTGGAAGTCGGCAACGCGCTCGGCGCGTTCCGCTTCCGGCACCATGTCGACCTTGTTGAGCACCAGCCAACGCGGCTTCTGGAACAGTTCCTCGTCGTACTTCTGGAGCTCAAGGATGATGGCCTTGGCATCCGCCACCGGATCGACACCCTCGTCGAACGGCGCAATGTCCACGATGTGTAGCAACAGACCCGTGCGTTGCAAGTGACGCAGGAACTGGTGACCGAGGCCGGCCCCATCGGCCGCGCCTTCGATCAGGCCGGGAATATCCGCAATCACGAAGCTCTTGCCCGGTGCGGTGCGCACAACCCCCAGATTGGGGTGCAGCGTCGTGAACGGATAATCGGCGATCTTCGGGCGCGCGTTCGACACCGAAGCGATGAACGTCGACTTGCCCGCGTTGGGCATGCCGAGCAGACCGACGTCTGCGAGCACCTTCAGCTCGAGCTGGAGCATGCGACGCTCGCCCGGCTTGCCGTCCGTCTTCTGACGGGGCGCGCGGTTCGTGCTCGACTTGAAATGGAGGTTGCCCAGACCGCCCGCGCCCCCTTGGGCGAGCACGACTTCCTGACCGTGTTCGGTCAGGTCGGCAATGGTCTCGCCGGTGTCCATGTCGCTGATGATGGTGCCGACCGGCATGCGCAGGTAGACATCCTCGCCCCCCTTGCCATAGCAATCTGCGCCTCGACCGGATTCCCCGTGCTTTGCGAGGTGTTTCCGCGCGTAGCGGTAATCGATCAGGGTGTTGATATTGCGATCCGCCACGGCAAACACGCTGCCGCCGCGACCGCCGTCGCCGCCGTCGGGTCCGCCGAACGGCACGAATTTCTCGCGGCGCATCGATGCCGAGCCGTTGCCGCCGTTCCCGGCGATCACCTCGATACGCGCTGCGTCAATGAATTTCATGGGGGTCCGTTCCGCTCAATCGACCGTCCGCAGACGATCCTAACGCTGTGTAATGGCCCGACCGACGCGCAAAATGCTCGCCGCGCTCCGGCGGGAAAAACAAAAAAGGCTCCGCATGGGAGCGGAGCCTTTTGGTGGCAAAAGGCTTAGCTTACGCTGCCGGCACCACGCTAACCACTTGCTTCTTCGCTGCGCCCTTGATGGCGAATTGCACGTGGCCGTCGGCCAGTGCAAACAGCGTGTGGTCCTTACCAATACCGACATTTTCGCCGGCATGCATACGAGTACCACGTTGGCGAACGATGATGCCGCCAGCCAGGATCGCCTGACCGCCGTACACCTTCACGCCGAGGCGCTTCGACTCTGAATCGCGGCCGTTACGGGACGATCCGCCTGCTTTTTTGTGTGCCATGACTTAACTCCTTACCTAGCTCGATCGATTAGCCGTTGATGCTGTCGATTCGCAGCTCGGTGTAGTTTTGGCGATGGCCTTGACGCTTTTGGTAGTGCTTGCGACGGCGCATCTTGAAAATCTTCACCTTGGGGTGACGACCCTGGGCGATAACGGTAGCCTTGACGGAAGCCCCACTGACCAACGGCGCACCGAACTTAATCGATTCGCCCTCGCCTACGGCGAGAACCTGGTCGATGGTGATTTCAGCGCCAATGTCAGCCGGTATCTGTTCTACTTTAAGTTTTTCGCCAGCAGCAACCTTATATTGCTTGCCGCCGGTTTTTATGACCGCGTACATTGTTGAACCTCACTCATAAACAAGAGAATTTTCCGCGCAGGCCGAGGGTCCCGAAAGGACTCGACT
Source organism: Pandoraea sp. B-6 (assembly GCF_000282835.1). Classification (NCBI taxonomy): domain Bacteria; kingdom Pseudomonadati; phylum Pseudomonadota; class Betaproteobacteria; order Burkholderiales; family Burkholderiaceae; genus Pandoraea; species Pandoraea sp. B-6. The sequence goes on from NZ_KB290542.1 coordinate 16,306, forward strand.
TACCAGCCCATCGCACCGCCGCAGACCGTCATACCTAGGTATTCCCGGACTTGTCGCAACGAATGCGCGCACGAAAACCGGAGATTATACAGACTTTCTCCTTTTGCGTCAAAGACTTCCGTGAAACCTGTCAAACCGCGGGGCTGGTCCCCGAAAGTCGCCGCGCCCACTATATAATTTGGGGCGAAATTTTCCTCACCCGAGCCTTGTCTTGACTGCTTCGACTTCTTCCCAGAACGTACTGGCCGCCATCGCCGACGACATGCGTGCCGTCGACCAGCTTATCCGCCACCGGCTGGCCTCCGAGGTGGTCCTGATCAATCAGATCTCGGAATACATCATCAATTCGGGCGGCAAACGGCTGCGCCCGGCGTTGCTGCTGCTCGTGTCCGGTGCGCTTGGCGTGAGCTCACCGCATCGCTTCGAGTTGGCGGCGGTCATCGAGTTCATTCATACCTCGACACTGCTTCACGACGACGTCGTCGACGAATCCGACCTGCGTCGCGGCAAGCAAACGGCGAATGCGCTGTTCGGCAACGCGGCTTCGGTATTGGTGGGCGACTTCCTGTATTCACGCTCCTTCGAAATGATGGTGAGCGTGGACAACATGCGCGTGATGCAAATTCTCGCGCGCGCCACCAACGTGATTGCCGAAGGCGAAGTGTTGCAGTTGCTGAACATGCACGACCCGGACGTCGACGAAGCGCGCTATCTGCAGGTCATCCAGTACAAGACGGCCACGCTATTCGAAGCGGCAACGCAACTCGCTGCCGTGCTCGCCAACGCCGACGCGCAAACCGAAGCAGCCGTGCGCGAATACGGCGGACGTCTCGGCACCGCATTCCAGTTGATGGACGATTGGCTCGACTACGCAGGCGACACCGACGCGATGGGCAAGAACGCCGGCGACGATCTGCGCGAGGGTAAGCCGACGCTGCCGCTCATTCACGTGCTGCAACATGGCACCGACGACGAGCGCGCACTCGTGCGTGAAGCCATCGAGAATGGCGGCACCGACAAGTTCGAACCGATCCTCGCCGCGATCACGCGCACGGGCGCGCTCGATTACACGCTGGCACGTGCCAAAGAAGAAGCCGACGCTGCGGCACAAACAATTTCAGCGCTACCCTCTTCCCAATACAAAAATAGCCTGCTAGAATTGTGTTCTTACTCGATAGCGCGACGCACTTAACGGCGAAGTAGCAGTATCGAAAGCGGGGTGTAGCTTAGCCTGGTAGAGCGCTACGTTCGGGACGTAGAGGCCGGAGGTTCGAATCCTCTCACCCCGACCAGAATTACCTTTGCTTGCGAGCAAAGCAAAAAAACCGCCGGACGTGTCCGGCGGTTTTTTTATGCCTGTTGCACGCATCATCGGCGCATCATCGCGATGCGTCCAGGCCTCGAATCGCTTGGCGTCCAACGCATCAGGCTTGTACAGCGCACCCGGTGCCCGACGCGGCCGACCGCCGCATCCCCCTCTGCTATAGTGGCAACTCATTGCCACCCGCCCGTGCCATTTACGCACCCAAACGCTTGGAAGCCCTGCCCTTGTGGGCGCAGATTTGCGCCGTCGCCCTCCTGATCATCTGCTCGGGATTCTTTTCCATTTCCGAAACGAGCATGATGGCGCTCAACCGCCATCGCCTGAAACACCTCGTCCGGATGAACGCGCACGGTGCCAGGACAACGCAAGGCCTGCTCGCTCGCACCGAAGACCTGCTCTCGACGATTCTCGTCGGCAATAACGTCATCAATACCGTCGTCCCCGTGCTCACCACGTCGATCGCGGTGCGCTACTTTGGCAACGACGCAATCACGCTCTCGGTCGCAACGGCACTCATTGCGCTGCTCATCATCATCTTTGCCGAGATCGGACCGAAGATCGTCGGTGCGACGTATCCCGAACGCATTGCACTGCCGACGAGCCGATTGCTCAAGCCGATCGTGACGCTGGCCGCGCCGCTCGTGTGGGTGCTCAACGGCTTCGTGCGCGGCATGCTGCGCGTGCTGCGCATCGACACACGTCGCGCAGCCGGCGAAGTTCGTCTCACGACGGAAGAACTGCGCACCATCGTGCTCGAGGCCAGCAACTACATGCCGACCAAGCCGCGCAGTGTGCTGCTCAATCTGCTCGATCTTGAAAACATCGCGGTCGACGACGTGATGGTGCCGCGCGCGCGCATCGAGGCACTCGACATCTCGGCACCGCTCGACACGCTGCTCTCGCAGCTAGCGACCTGCTATCACAACAAGCTGCCGGTCTACGACGGCGACATCGATCGCGTCATCGGCATTCTGCCGGTGCGCCGCACGCTGGCCGCCCTGCAACACCCGGACGATCTCTCGGCCGACACGTTGCGCGCGTTGCTCGTCGAGCCGTATTTCATCCCGAGCGACACGCCCGCGTTGCGGCAACTGCAGTATTTCCAGGAGAACCATCGGCGCATCGGGCTGGTCGTCAACGAATACGGCGAAGTCGAGGGACTGCTCACCACCGAGGACATCATCGAGGAACTCATCGGCGAATTCACGACGAGCATGCCGGGTACGGGGGGAAGCCGGTCAGGCTGGACCTCGGATGACGATTGCCTGGTCAGCGGCGGCGTAGGGCTGCGCGACCTGAATCGCCGACTGAACCTGCATTTGCCGACCGACGGTCCGAAGACGCTCAATGGTCTGATCCTCGAAGTGCTGCGCGAGATTCCCGAGGCCACCGTCAGCCTCGAGATCAGCGGCGTTCGCATGGAAATCGTGCAAATCGACAATCAGGCGATCAAAATGGTGCGCCTGTTCAAGCCGGGCACACGAACGCCGTCGCAGGATTGAGTCGCCGTCGTTCACTGCACGTGACACCCGCCCATTTTTCGGGCAATTCCGATTGAGCCGCCCCAAGGTTTTGACGAGACTGACGTTTCACGCAGCACTCGTCAGACCCTGTCATGTCATTTCATTCTTCTGAATTCTCCGCCACGGCGACAGCCACCGAGCCGCTCGCGGCCACGTCGCGCGCACCGCTCGACGCCACCACCCCCTTGCAGTTTCTCGAACAGATGCTGGGCGAGGCGGTTCGGGCTGGCGCGTCCGATGTGCACTTCGAGCCGATGGCACAACGCTTTCGCATTCGACTGCGGATCGACGGCCATCTTTACGAGCACTGCGATGTGCCGCTGCCGTGGCGCGACATGCTCGTCTCACGCCTGAAGGTGCTCGCCAATCTGGATATCGCCCAGAAGCGTCTGCCGCAGGACGGGCGCATGGTGTGGCGCGAAGCGGGCGAACCCGTGGAGTGCCGCGTCAGCGCATTGCCCACGCTGCACGGCGAGAAGCTTGTCGTGCGCCTGCTCGATGGCGCGAAGGTTCCGCTCTCGCTGGAAGGACTCGGCTACACGCCAAAGCAGTACCTCGCGCTCACGCGCGCCATTGCCCGACCACACGGCATGATTCTGCTGACCGGCCCAACCGGCAGCGGCAAGACCGTCTCACTTTACAGTTGCCTCAAGCGGCTCAACGACACCTCGCGCAATATCGTCACCATCGAAGACCCGGTCGAAATCCGCTTGCCAGGGGTCACGCAGGTCAATCTCAACGAGCGCGCCGGGCTCGACTTCGCGACCGCCTTGCGCGCATTTCTTCGACAGGATCCGGACGTGCTCGTCGTCGGCGAGATTCGCGATACCCAAACCGCCGAGATCGCCGTGCAGGCGGCACAGACCGGACACCTCGTATTCGCAACCGTCCACGCGAACGACGCGACGAGCACACTCGCCCGACTGTTCGATCTCGGGGTCGCACCGTTCAATCTGTCATCGACGCTGCTGCTCATCAGCGCACAGCGCTTGCTCAGGCGTCGGTGCCCGGCGGGTTGCGAACCCGGTCGTGCGCCAGAGGACATTGCCCGGGCCGGCCCGCCCTGCATGCGCTGTCACGGCACCGGATTCGCCGGGCGCATCGGTGCGTTCCAGGTCATGCCGATCAGCGCGACGCAGGCGACCAACATTGCACAGGCCCGAAGCCCGCACGCACTCGCGGCGCAAGCGCAGCGCGAAGGTGTCATGACCCTGCGCGAAGCCGGTCTCTGGCATTGCGCGACAGGCACCGTAAGCGAGGAGGATGTCGATGCGACGACGCCCGCCTGATGCTCATCTACCGCGCGCGCGGACTAACACGTCGATGCCATCGGCACATGCCGCGTGCCAGGCCGCAGTAGGGTCGAGCCGCCTATCGCCGCGCGTCACAACGCGCAGGGGTGAACCATGTCGCGTATAACGCAGCCCCGCCGCTGGCACTGGCAAGGTCGCGATGCCCAGGGGCAACGCCGGCGCGGCGAGGTGCTCGCCCACGGTGAAGCCGCCGCGCGTTTGCTGCTGCGCGGCCAGCCCATGACGATCACGCATTTGCGGCCGGGTCGCCGGCATACGCCCTCCGGACGCGTCGGAACGGCAGATGCCACCGATCTGGTTCGACGCCTCGCCACGTTGCTCGGTGCAGGGGTGCCGCTCACGTCAGCCCTCGACGTACTCGCGCGTGGCGCCCATACGCGAGGGCTCAAGCGGCTCCCGTCCGATATCGGACTGGACGTCGGGCGCGGGCATCCGTTGGCACACGCGATGGCGCAGGCCAGCCACCGATTCAGCGGCGTCGACTGTCAGTTGATTGCCGCCGCCGAACTGAGCGGTCAGCTCGGCCCAACGCTGGCGCGTCTGAGTGCGCACTACGATCACACACGAACGGTGCGAGAGAAGCTCCAGCGCGCGCTTGCCTATCCGCTGACGGTGCTGGTCGTCGCATTGGCCGTCGTGATGGCGCTGCTGCAGTGGGTGATCCCGGAGTTCGAGCGCCTGTTCGCCAGCGCCGCCGGTGGCGGCATGCCCCTGCCGCCGCTCACGCGATGGCTCATCGACCTCTCGCGAGCGTCGCTGACAAACGGGCCGTGGCTGCTGGTCGGCCTGGGCACCGCCGGGCTGGTCGTCGCGGCGGCATTGCGCCGCAGCCCCCGAACGCGGCGTCTCCGGGATCGCCTGCTCTTGCAACTGCCGGGTGCAGGACGCATCCTGTGCATGCTGAGCGCTGCCCGGTGGGCCAGAACCCTTGGCACGTTGCTCGACGCGGGCGTCGCGCTTCCCGACGCGATGGACGCCGCTGCGAGCGCATGCGGCAACCTCGTCATGCAGCGCGCGGCGCACGACGTGCACCGGGAAGTCGCCCGAGGTGCCCGTCTGGCGACCTCGCTCGAGGCCAATGCACACTGGCCCCTGATCATCGCGCAACTGACCGTGATCGGGGAGGAATCGGGTACACTCGGGCGCATGCTCAACCAGGCCGCCGGCCTGCTCGACGAAGACGCTTCGCACGCGCTGGTCAGTGCCTGTGCGGCGCTCGAACCGATAATGATTACGCTTCTTGGCCTGCTGATCGGCGGCATGGTCCTCGCCATGTACCTGCCGATGTTCCAACTCGGATACGGTGTCGCATGAACGGTTACGCAGAGCTGCTACGGGTCGATTGGCTGGCGGAACTGGCACCTCACTGGCGCCTTGCGCTGTTCGCCGCCTTGGGCGTCGTCGCCGGGCTCGGTCTCGATGCCGTCGTGCGGCGCGTGCCCGCGGCGATCGAACGGGCGTGGCTGGAAGAGATGCAGGCAGTCGATGCCACGAACGCATCGGCCCTGCGCGCTCCCTTTCATCAAGCTGCCCCGCCGTCCGCCTCGATAGCGCTCACCGCCCCACTCGCAGCACCTCCCGCCCCGTTGGCAGACGCCGCCGCGCCTCGCCGCTGGCAACTCTCACTCCTCAGCGGCGCGTTGAGCGTCGCCGTGGCGTGGCGCTTCGGCCCGACCTGGCAGAGCCTCGGCGCACTCGGACTCGTCTGGACACTCATTGCGCTCGCGTACATCGACCACGATACGCAACTCCTGCCCGACATCCTCACGCTGCCGCTGTTGTGGGCAGGCCTGCTGTGCAACCTCGGGCACTGGTTCGCCGCGCTCCCGGCGGCGGTCGTCGGGGCCGCGACCGGCTACCTGAGCCTGTGGGCGTTGTATTGGGTGTACTGGTGGCTGCGTCGGCGTGAGGGCATGGGCTTCGGCGACTTCAAGCTCTACGCGGCGCTGGGTGCGTGGTTCGGCTGGACCGCCCTGCTACAGATTCTGCTGCTCGCCTGTGCGCTCGCCATCGTGATCGCCGGCACCGCCTGGCTCACCGGACGGCTGCGCAGCGATCAAATGTTTCCTTTCGGCGCCTTTCTCGCCGCCGCAGGCATCGCCACGCTGTTTGGCGGTAATGGCCTGTTGATCTGGATTGGAGGAACGCCATGACTTACGCCATCGGCCTGACCGGCGGCATCGGCAGCGGCAAGACGACGGTCGCCAACCTGTTCGCCACGCACGGCATCGCCATCATCGACACCGACGCCATCGCGCACAGCATCACCGCTCCGAACGGCGCGGCCATGCCCGCGATCCGGCGCGAGTTCGGCGACGCCTTTGTCGCCCCGGACGGCTCGCTCGACCGCGCACGCATGCGCGACGCCGTCTTCACGGACGATGCGGCCAGAGCGCGTTTGGAGGCCATTACCCACCCGTTGATTCGCACGGAGTGCGAGCGTGCCGCCAGCGACGCCCAAGGGCCCTATCTGATTTTCGTCGTGCCCCTGCTGGTGGAATCCGGGAAGTGGCGAGAGCGCGTGCAGCGCGTGCTCGTCGTCGATTGCACCGAGCAGACGCAGATCGCGCGCGTCATGTCCCGTAATGGCTTCACGCGCGACCAGGTGCAGGCGATCATGGCGCGTCAGGCAAGTCGGGCGCAGCGGCTCGCCGCCGCCGACGACGTCATCGACAACGATGCCCAGCATGCCCCACTCGCCCCACAGGTCGACCGTTTGCATGCGGCGTATCTGAAGTTTGCGGCGCAGGCCGAAGGCCGTTGATCGACGCCGGCGTTCGCATGAACAGCGCCGCTCGCACGCCCCGCCTTCGATTGAGCGCCCACGCGCGTTGCGCCTCGACAGATTCCGGCATTAGAATGTCGCCATTACGCTGAAAAGCGCCAACTTCTGGGCCAACGCGCTTGATCCTGTACGAATATCCGCTCAACGAACGCATTCGCACGCTGCTTCGGCTGGAAGAGCTGTTCGGGCGCTTTGCCTTTTTCGTCGGGCAGGATCAGCCGCTCGATCATCACGCGGCGCTGATCACGATGTTCGAGATTGCCGACATCGCCGGACGCACCGACCTGAAGAACGAACTGGTCAAGGAACTCGACCGGCAACGTCAGACGCTGACCACCTATCGCGGCAATCCCGATATCGCCTCCGACGCACTCGAACAGTTCATCGGCGAAGTCGAGTTGGCGATCGCGAACCTCAACCAGATTCCCGGCAAGCCCGGCCAGCATCTGAACGACAACGAATGGCTAGCCAGCATTCGCAGCCGCTCGGTGATCCCCGGCGGCACGTGCCGCTTCGACCTTCCGTCGTATTACGCGTGGCGTCACAACGATGCCGAGCAGCGCCGTCAGGACATCGATAAATGGATCGGCCCGCTGTTTCCGATACGCGACGCCCTTGGCATCGTGCTGGGGCTCGCCCGGGAGTCCGGTCACGCCAGCAAGGCGATGGCGCAGCAAGGCAGCTACCAGCAGATGCTGACCGGCCGTGTCTATCAACTGATGCAGGTGAGAGTGGCGCCCGAGTTGCGGGTCATTCCCGAAGCCAGCGCCAACAAGTACATGCTGTGGGTGCGCTTCACCACACAGGACGGCGATCTCAAACCGCGTCCGGTCGACAGCGACGTGCCGTTCCTGCTCACGCTCTGCAATCTCTAAATCCATGACGACCGTCGTCAACTGCCCGACCTGCGGCAAGAAAGTGGTTTGGGGACCCGAGGCGAAATTCCGCCCGTTCTGCTCGGAGCGTTGCAAGCAGATCGACATCGGCGCTTGGGCGGCAGAGAAGTACACGATCCCCGCCGACTCGCCCGACGATCCCTCGCAAGACGCCCCGCTCGATCCGACGCAGCGCTGATGCGCTGATGCCGCACAGCGCGCACGGACGACCCTCATCCCACCCAACGCAAAAGGCACCCTCGCGGGTGCCTTTTGTGCGTCTGGGAGCGCGCTCGGAACCGCGGCGTCACCGGTCAACCGGTCAATCGATCACTCGGCAGCGTCGCGACTGGCCGCTACGGCCGCCCCCGACGACTTTGCGGCGAGCTCCTCCGAGAGCCAGCTCAGCGGCGGCAGCGCCGCCGGCAGCAACGGCTCCACGCTCACCGGCGGGCGCTGCCATGCCAGTGCCTGCCCTTCCTTGCCGTGCGGCTCGCCCTGCCATGCGGTGACTTTGCAGAAATGCAGACGCACATAGGCATGGGGGTAATCGTGTTCGAGGACGCGCCACGGCGCGCAACGCTCCACCGTCACCCCCAGTTCCTCGTGCAGTTCACGCGCGAGCGCCGCGGCGACCGACTCGCCCGCCTCCAGCTTGCCCCCCGGAAACTCCCAATAACCCGCGTACGGCTTGCCCGCCGGACGCTGACCGAGGAGCACCGAGCCATCCGCGCGCACCATCACGCCGACGGCCACTTCCGTGATGGGACGCCCATCGGGCGCATATCGTTTCGACACTGTCATAGTCCTTCGCCATCCTTGCGCCATCTGCGCACTCTGCGCTGCCTGCGGATTTCCCGGTCGAACGGTGCATGTCATGGCCGATGGCCCACGGCGCCCCGCTCGACCGCACGTTACGAGGCGTGTGACGCACTCCGAAGCTTGCCCGCCCAGTCGCGAGCGAACTGGAAAGCCACGCGCCCCGAACGCGAACCGCGCTCGAGCGCCCAGATCAGGGCTTCATGACGCGCCGATTCCGTTTGATCCGCCGGCACGCCAAAATGCTGCAACCAGTGGCCGACGATCGTCAGGTAGTCGTCCTGCTTGAACGGGTAAAAGCTCACCCACAGCCCGAATCGCTCGGACAACGAGATCTTCTCTTCGATCACTTCACCCGGATGAATCTCACCGTCATCGGTGTGGCGATAGCTTTCGTTGTCCTTCATGTACTCGGGCAACAGATGACGGCGATTCGACGTCGCGTAGATCAGCACATTGTCCGACTGCGCGGCCACCGAGCCGTCGAGCGCAACCTTCAGCGCCTTGTAGCCCGACTCACCATCTTCAAACGACAGGTCGTCGCAGAACACGACGAAGCGCTCGGGACGCTGCGAAATCAGATCGACGATATCCCCCAGATCGACCAGGTCATCCTTGTCGACTTCGATCAGACGCAGGCCTTCCGAGGCGTACTGATTCAGGCAAGCCTTGATCAGTGACGACTTGCCCGTGCCGCGCGCACCGGTGAGCAACACGTTGTTGGCCGGCTCGCCATGCACAAACTGACGCGTATTCTGTTCGATCAGCCCTTTCTGGCGCTCGATATTCTGCAGATCGCCCAGCGTGATCGTCGACACATGCGCCACGGGCTGCAGAAATCCGCGCCCCTGTTTCTTGCGCCAGCGAAAGGCCACCGCGGCGCTCCAGTCGATCTCGGGAGTGGCCGGCGGCAACATCACCTCCAGCCGGGCCAGCACGCCTTCCGCGCGCGTGAGGAACTGCTCCAACTTGTCCATGCTTCGAAATCCCCGCGCCGCTCACGGGCGCTTGTGTCGATGCTTCGTCGTGTTGTCGTTTCCTTTCGCTGCCCGCCGCGGTGCTTTTGTCACCTGCCGGCGATGGGCCGATACTGCCGGCCAGTGCCGCTGACGCAGGGCCGACGCCGATCGGGCATCGACACGCGGCGCCCCCGGTGGGAGGCGCGCGGCGCTCGCGTCAGGGCTTAGGAACGGTAATCCGCGTTGATGCTCACGTAGTCGTGCGAGAGGTCGCACGTCCACAACGTGGCGGCGGCGTCGCCGCGCCCGAGCACCACGCGGACCGTGATTTCGCTTTGCTTCATCACGCGCTGTCCCTCTTCCTCGCGATAGTCGGCATTGCGGCCGCCCGCGCGGGCGACCAGCACGTCGTCGAGATAGAGGTCGACCTTGCTGACGTCGAGGTCGTTCACCCCCGCATAGCCGATGGCGGCCAGAATGCGGCCCAGATTCGGATCGGACGCGTAAAACGCCGTCTTCACCAGCGGCGAATGCCCGATGGCATAGGCGATCTGACGGCACTCCGCCACATCGCGGCCGCCCTCGACCGTCACGGTGATGAATTTGGTCGCGCCTTCGCCGTCGCGCACGATCAATTGCGCCAATTCCTGCGAGATCGACAGCAAGGCGTCGCGGAACGCGGCAAAGGCAGGCGTGTCCGTGCTGGCGATTTCCGGCAGATCGGTCTGACCCGTGGCCGCGACGATAAACGAATCGTTGGTCGACGTATCGCCGTCGATGGTGATGGCGTTGAACGAACGATCCGCCACGTACTTGACGAGCGCGTCGAGCACCGGCTGCGCCACGCGCGCGTTGGTGCCCACAAAGCCGAGCATGGTTGCCATGTTCGGCTTGATCATGCCCGCCCCCTTGCTGATGCCGGTGAGGACGAGGGTCTTGCCTTCGATCACGATCTCACGCGAGGCGGCTTTCGGCAGCGTATCGGTTGTCATGATCGATTGCGCTGCCTCGTACCAGTGCGCAGACGCCAGATTGGCAATGGCTTGAGGCAGACCGGCGACCAAACGGTCAACCGGGAGCGGTTCGAGGATCACGCCGGTCGAGAACGGCAAAATCTGGTTCGGATTGACCGACAGCAGCTTGGCGAGCGCGTCGCACGTTGCCCGCGTGGCGACCATGCCTGGTTCGCCGGTGCCCGCGTTGGCGTTGCCCGTGTTGACGACAAGCGCACGAATGCCCGCCTGCGCGGCCAGATGGGCCTTACAGACCGTCACCGGCGCCGCGCAGAAGCGGTTCGTCGTGAAAACGCCTGACACCGTGCTACCGGAGGCCAGTCGCATGACCAGCACGTCCTTACGGTTCGGCTTGCGGATATTGGCTTCGGCCCAGCCCAGTTCGACGCCGGGCACGGCGCGCAGTTGGGAGGCTTCGATCGAGGGGAAATTGACGGCCATGTGGGTTCGCCCGCGAGAGATGAGCGTTACAGCTCCCGCCCTGGCGATGTCGGCACGACACTCCGCCGGGGCGGCGGTTGATCGGTGCGGCCGGTCGAAAAACCGGCGCTACAAACGACGCGGCGCCGATCCTGAGTCGGCGCCGCGTCGATCGGTTCACATCTTAAGACAGTTTGCCGTGGCAGTGCTTGAATTTCTTGCCACTGCCGCACGGGCAGGCATCGTTGCGACCAACCTTCGGCAACAAGTCGCCGCCGGCCATCGCCGCGCTTGCCGCCTGGGCCAGCGCCGAAACCACCGGACGCCCCGCGTCTTCGTCGATCTCGCCGTCGCCGCCCACCGTCTCGAGTTCGTCGTGCTTGAACTCGACGTTGATCAAACCGCCCGCGCTGTCGTCGAGCGCTTCCGTCGCCTGTTCGAGCTCCTCCTGCGACTGGATACGCACGTTCATGATGACGCGCGTGACTTCGAGCTTGATGGTCTCAAGCAACTGGGCGAACAATTCGAACGCTTCGCGCTTGTATTCCTGCTTCGGATTCTTCTGCGCGTAACCGCGCAGATGGATGCCTTGACGCAGGTGATCCAACGCGGCCAGATGCTCGCGCCAGTTGGAATCCACGCTCTGAAGCATGACCGAGCGCTCGAACCCTGAGAACGACTCGCGTCCCACCAGTTCAACCTTGGCCTGATACGACGCTTCGGCGGCGTCCATCACTTCCTTGAGGATGTCCTCGTCGTCGATTTCTTCCGAGCCTTCGATACGCGACTGCAGCGGCAAATCGAGCTGCCACTCTTCGCGCAGCACCGTCTCCAGCCCCTTGAGGTCCCACTGTTCTTCGACCGTACCGGCCGGCACGCAGGTGCGCACTAGATCCTGGAACACGCTCTGACGCATGCCGGCGATGGTGTCCGAGACGTCTTGCGCTTCGAGCAGTTCATTGCGCTGCTGGTAGATCACCTTGCGCTGATCGTTGGACACGTCGTCGTATTCGAGCAGTTGCTTGCGCACGTCGAAGTTTCGCGCTTCGACCTTGCGCTGTGCCGACTCGATCGAACGCGTGACAATGCCCGCCTCGATGGCTTCGCCTTCCGGCATCTTCAGCCGATCCATGATCGAACGAACGCGGTCGCCGGCGAAGATGCGCAGCAGCGGATCTTCCAGCGACAGGTAAAAACGCGACGAGCCCGGATCGCCCTGACGGCCTGAACGGCCGCGCAACTGGTTGTCGATACGGCGAGATTCGTGGCGTTCGGTACCAATGATGTGCAAACCGCCTGCCGTCTTCACCTGCTCATGCAGACCCTGCCATTCGTCCTGCAATTGCTGGATGCGGGCTTGCTTGTCCGCGTCGGACAGGCTCGCATCCATTTCGATGAAACCCGATTGCTTCTCGACGTTGCCGCCCAGCACGATGTCGGTACCACGACCGGCCATGTTGGTGGCGATGGTGATGACGCCCGGACGCCCCGCCTGCGCGACGATCTCGGCTTCGCGCGCGTGTTGCTTGGCGTTGAGCACCTGGTGCGGCAGCTTCGCGCTCGTGAGCAGTTGCGAGAGGTACTCCGACGTCTCGATCGACGTCGTGCCCACCAGCACCGGCTGACCACGCTCCACGCAATCGCGGATGTCCTTGATGACCGCGTCGTACTTTTCCTTGGCCGTCTTGTAGATCTGATCCTGACGGTCGATCCGCTTGGGCGGGCGGTTGGTCGGGATCACCACCGTCTCGAGGCGATAGATCTCGTTGAATTCGAACGCTTCGGTATCCGCCGTCCCGGTCATGCCCGAGAGCTTGGCGTACATGCGGAAGTAGTTCTGGAACGTGATCGAGGCCAGCGTCTGGTTCTCATGCTGGATCGAGACGCGCTCCTTCGCTTCCACCGCCTGGTGCAGACCTTCGGACCAGCGGCGACCGGCCATCAGACGGCCGGTGAACTCGTCGACGATGACGATCTCGTCGTTCTGCACCACGTAATGCTGGTCCTTGTGGAACAGCGTGTGCGCGCGCAGGGCGGCGTACACATGGTGCATGAGGGTAATGTTCTGCGGCGCATAGAGACTGTCGCCCTCGGCGATCATGCCCCACTCGGCGAGCAGTTGCTCAGCCTTCTCGTGGCCGCGCTCGGTCAGGAACACCTGACGCGCCTTCTCGTCGAGCGTGTAATCGCCCGGCACCTCGACGCCCGTGCCGTCCGACTTCTCTTCACCGATCTGACGCTCGAGCATCGCCGGCAAGCGATCCATCTTCACATACAGCTCGGTGTGATCTTCGGCCTGGCCGGAGATGATGAGCGGCGTACGTGCCTCGTCGATCAGGATCGAGTCCACTTCGTCGACGATGGCGTAGTTCAGCGTGCGCTGCACCCGCTGCTCGGTCTCGTAGACCATGTTGTCGCGCAGGTAGTCGAAGCCGAACTCATTGTTCGTGCCGTACGTGATGTCGGCCGCGTACGCTGTCTGCTTCTCGTCATGCGGCATCTGCGACAGGTTGATACCCACCGACAGGCCGAGGAAGTTGTACAGACGTGCCATCCACTCGGCGTCGCGCTGGGCCAGGTAATCGTTGACGGTCACGACGTGCACGCCCTTGCCCGATAGCGCGTTCAGATAGGCGGGCAATGTCGCAACGAGCGTCTTGCCTTCGCCCGTGCGCATTTCGGCGATCTTGCCGAAGTGCAGCACCATGCCGCCAATCAGCTGAACGTCGAAGTGGCGCATCTTGAGGACGCGCTTGCCGGCTTCGCGGCACACCGCAAAGGCTTCGACCAGCAACGAATCCACGCTCGCCCCCTGGGCGATACGTTGCTTGAATTCCTCGGTCTTGCCGCGCAGTTGCTCATCGCTCAGCTGGGCGATCTGCGGCTCGAGGGCGTTGATCGCCGAGACGGTTTTCTGGTACTGCTTGATAAGCCGCTGGTTACGGCTGCCAAATACTTTTTTAAGAAGACCGGGAATCATCGGATCACTGGTTAGGGCGGCAAATGTCGTTCGCAATCGTGCAGTCGGTCGGCAAACTTCGCAACGCTTCAGGGGTTTTGCCCCACGCGTGCCGAATCGCCCAACGCGCCTGCGCGCTGCGGGTCACCGGTGTTTGGCACTCAGGCCTCTCGCCGGTTCGATACCTATACTAAAAAAAGGATTCTAGCATGCTGTCATGGCGCGTCCCGCTGGCCTCGGACGCGGGCCGTCCGGCGTTTTCGGCGTTCGGACCGAGGTGACGCCCGATGGCGGGGTAAAATACGCGGCAACCTCTGTCTCATCATATGAAACGACCCAAAGCTCCCCGCGTTGCCCGCCCGCTCACCGATCTGCTGTGCGCCTCCGACGGCGCCGGCTCTTTGCTGGCCGCCGCCGAACAACTGGGTCGACTCGAGCGAGACGTACACGCGTTGTTACCCGCCGCGCTCAGCGGCAGCGTCCGGCTAGCACCGCCGCGCGAGGGCGCCCTGGTCTTCCTCGTCGCCAATAATGCACTGGCGGCTCGGCTGCGCCAGCAAACGCCGTCACTGATCGAGGGGCTGGCGACACGCGGTTGGCTGATTCGCACGATCCGGATCCGTGTGAGCATCACGGCGCCCGAACCCCAGAAGCCGCCCAAGGAGGCGCGCCTGTCCCGGCAGGGCCTTGTCAGCCTGCGCGATCTGCGCGACGCGCTGGAGCCATCCCCGCTTCGCGATGCCCTGGCTCGCCTGGTGGCCCGCCATTCCTACGGCGGTCCGCGCAAGCCTTGAATCCGTCGGTCGCCATGGCGCGACGCATTCAAGCGCAACGCCGATTTGGCACGCGCGTCAAATAAAAAAGCGCCGCAGAGTCGGCGCTTTCGTTTTGTTACATCTGCGCCCCACCCGCCGGCGCTTCCTATGGCCTGCGCGATTTACGCGAACTGGGTCTGCGGCTCGAACTGGAAGCCGCGCGGTGCGTCTTCGGCGTGCTCGAACGTGACAATCTCATAGGCCTCTTGTGCGAGTAGCTCGCGCAAGAGCTGGTTGTTCAGACCGTGCCCCGACTTGTACGCCGTGTAGGACGCCAGCAGCGGATGGCCAATCACGTACAGGTCGCCGATGGCGTCGAGCATCTTGTGCTTCACGAACTCGTCGTCGTAACGCAGACCGTCGTTGTTCAGGATGCGGTACTCGTCGAGCACGATGGCGTTGTCCATGCTGCCGCCGCGCGCCAGGCCCAGTTCGCGCAGCATCTCGACCTCATGCGCAAAGCCGAACGTACGGGCGCGCGCAATCTCCTTCGCGTAGGACGTATCGGCAAAGTCGATCTCCAGCGCCTGACCGGTGCGATCGACCGCCGGGTGACGAAAATCGATGGTGAACTTGAGCTTGAAGCCTTCGTACGGCTCGAGACGGGCGAACTTGTCCCCTTCGCGAATCTCGATCGGCTTCGTCACACGAATGAATTTCTTGGCGGCCGCCTGCTCTTCGATGCCCGCCGACTGAATCAGGAAGACGAACGTTGCTGCGCTGCCGTCCATGATGGGAATTTCTTCGGCCGTCACATCGACATACAGATTGTCGATGCCCAGCCCCGCGCATGCCGACATCAGGTGCTCCACGGTGGAGACCCGCGCGCCCTCTTTCTGCAGCACCGACGCAAGACGCGTGTCGCCAATCGCCATCGCCGACGCCGGAATCTCTACAGGAGGATTCAGATCGGTACGGCAGAAGACGATGCCCGTGTTGGGCGGCGCCGGACGCAGCGACAACTCGACCTTGCGACCGGAGTGCAAGCCGATGCCGACTGTCTTGGCGATGGATTTGAGAGTGCGCTGCTTGAGCATGCTATTTATTTAAACTATCAGACGCTAGTGACCATAGATGCAATTATACCAGATGGAAGCCTTCATCGCTGTGCCACAAACGCAACGCTTCGTTACTAAACATTCCGAATTCTGCCGCATCGATTCGTCCACATCCCTATCGCGACACGAAATAGGCCGTTTCAAAAATCGACATCAGGCCAAAGCCTGGGCGTCGCCCATCGTCGGGGCACCCCGGCCGCCGCGACGGAGGCATGCCGCAGCGGTCGGGGGACAGATCCGCGAGACCGGGTCAGGGATCCGAACGCTTACCCGTAACGTTCGTGACCTGTGAAGCGTAGACACCGCTTGCGACGCTGGTTGTCGCAGCGATACGGCATCTCGCGTCTTCACAACCTCGCCGTATCGTCATGCGGACTCGTACTGCGGCGCGCCATCCCCACGCCACACGGCATGGTCGTTGGAGCGACGACGAATCCTCACGACGACCTGCATAGGTCTCGCGATTCCCAAGGTGCGGCGGCACCAGGCACTGGCACCTGGTCCGCGCGCGACCCTGTCAGTCGGCTTGCTTGCGCAGGAAGGCCGGAATGTCGTACGTGTCGACACCCTTTTCCTGCAATGCGGCAACGTGCGACGCCGCGGTCTCGCGCGTGCTGCGCCACACGGCCGGCGTATCGAGCGCGCCATAGTCCGTACCGCCCGCCTGACCGACATTCGGCACGTGGCCGGTGGCGATCGGCATATTGTCGGTACCGGTCTTGAGCAACGTCATCGGTGCGGCAGCCTTCTTCGCGACAGCACGGCCCAGGCCGGTCGCCACAACAGTCACGCGCAGCGCATCGCCCATCTTGTCGTCGTACACGGTACCGAAAATCACGGTCGCGTCTTCGGCAGCGTAGCTCTTGATGGTGTTCATCACTTCACGCGTTTCCGACAGACGCAGCGAACGCGATGCCGTGATATTGACCAGCACGCCACGCGCACCCGACAAGTCCACACCCTCGAGCAGCGGGCTCGCCACGGCTTGCTCGGCCGCCAGACGCGCACGATCGACACCTGCCACCGTCGCCGTCCCCATCATGGCCTTGCCTTGTTCGCCCATCACCGTCTTCACGTCTTCAAAGTCGACGTTCACCAGACCGTCGACGTTGATGATTTCGGCGATGCCGGCCACGGCGTTATGCAGCACGTCGTCGGCGCACTGGAAGCACTTGTCCATCTCGGCGTCGTCGCCCATGACTTCGAACAGCTTGTCGTTGAGCACGACGATCAGCGAATCGACGTTGTCTTCCAGCTCCTGCGCGCCCGTCTCGGCCACGCGCATGCGCTTGCCGCCTTCGAACTCGAACGGCTTCGACACCACGCCGACGGTCAGAATGCCCATTTCCTTGGCAATCTGCGCCACCACCGGTGCCGCGCCCGTGCCCGTGCCGCCGCCCATGCCGGCGGTGATGAACACCATGTGTGCGCCACGCAAGGCGTCGGCCACGCGCTCTCGGGCTTCCTCAGCCGCCGCACGTCCCATCTCCGGCTTGGCGCCTGCGCCCAGACCGGTCTTGCCGAGCTGGATGCTCACGCTGGCCTGCGAGCGGCCGAGTGCCTGAGCGTCGGTGTTCATGGCGATGAAGTCCACGCCCTGCACGCCCCGGTTGATCATGTGCTGGACGGCATTGCCGCCAGCGCCACCAACACCCACCACCTTGATGATGGTGCCGTTGGTTTCCGTTTCCAACATTTCAAAGTTCATAGCGCCTCCAGTGATATAAAAGCAGATCCGGTATTGCGGGTCACGGGCAGCTCGGGTAAGCCACGCGTGTTTTCAACACCGAATCCACACCCCTCAAAAAACACCATTAAAAATTGCTGAAGAACCAGTCGCGCATGCGCGACCAGACCTGATTCGCTTGCCCCGACTGCACCGCGACCTTGCGCCCGCGCATGCGTTGGGAACGTCCTTCGAGCAGCAGCCCCATCGCGGTCGCGTAGCGCGGGCTGCGCACCACGTCGGCCAGACCGCCCGCATACTCCGGCACGCCAATACGTACCGGCTTGAGGAAGATGTCCTCGCCCAACTCGACCATGCCCGGCATCATCGCCGCGCCGCCGGTGAGTACGATGCCCGAGGACAGCAGTTCTTCGTACCCCGACTCGCGCACCACCTGCTGCACCAGCGAGAACAGCTCTTCGACACGCGGCTCGATCACCGCCGCCAGCGCCTGACGCGAGAGCGTGCGCGGACCGCGCTCGCCCAGCCCCGGCACTTCGATCATTTCGTCCGGATCGGCCAGCGACTGCTTGGCGATGCCGTGCTGAATCTTGATGTCTTCCGCATCCGGCGTCGGCGTGCGCACCGCCATCGCGATGTCGCTCGTGATCTGATCGCCCGCGATCGGAATCACGGCCGTGTGACGAATCGCGCCTTCACTGAAGATCGCGATATCGGTCGTGCCGCCGCCGATGTCGATCAGCACCACGCCCAGTTCCTTCTCGTCTTCCGTGAGCACCGAAATGCTCGACGCGAGCGGTTGCAGAATCAGGTCGTTCACTTCGAGGCCGCACCGGCGCACGCACTTCACGATGTTCTGCGCCGCCGAGACGGCGCCGGTCACGATGTGCACCTTCACTTCAAGACGGATGCCGCTCATGCCGATCGGCTCGCGCACGTCTTCCTGACCGTCGATGATGAATTCCTGCGTGAGGATATGCAGCACCTGCTGGTCGGTCGGGATGTTGATCGCCTTGGCCGTCTCGATGACGCGCGCCACATCGGCCTGCGTCACCTCCTTGTCCTTGATCGCCACCATGCCGCTCGAATTGAAGCTGCGAATGTGGCTGCCGGCAATGCCCGTGAACACGTTGGTGATCTTGCAGTCGGCCATCAGCTCGGCTTCTTCGAGTGCACGCTGAATGGACTGCACCGTGGCCTCAATGTTCACCACGACACCTTTTTTCAGCCCGCGCGATTCGCTCTGGCCGAGGCCAATCACTTCATAGCGGCCTTCAGGGCGCAGTTCGGCCACCACCGCCACGACTTTCGACGTGCCGATATCGAGGGCGACCAACAGATCCTTGTAATCTTTGCTCATAGCGTGTGTAAGTCCTGAAGTCTCACTGGCTTCGCTTCTGCCGCGCGGCAGGTTGCGCAACGGCCGGCTTTTGCGAATCCCGCTTTTGCACCGGTGCCGCGGCAAGCTTCTTGGCCTGGTCTTCGCTCAAGAAACGCATGCCCGCGGCACGCACGGCAAAACCGTTCGGGTAACGCAGATCGGCATACTCGATCTGATTTCCCCAGCGCGCCGCTACCTGCGGATACGCTTGTACGAAACGCCTGCTGCGTGTGGCGAGGGACTCGGCGGTTCGCTCTCGTCCCAGCGCCAGTTGCACTCCCCCGGAGAGCCGTACGCTCCATGCGTAACGATTCGACAGCGTGACCGCTTCGGGTTTCATTTTCAGCGGCGCGAACCACCTCACGAAGTCGTAGTACCGCGCCGTCACATCCTTTTCGCTGCCCGGCGGGCCGGCGAACTCGGGCAGCTTGCCGTCGTCCTCGGCTTCGGCCAGATTCGCCGCGAACAGCTCGCCGTCCACACTCACCAGACGGCCATCGTTCCACGTGGCCAGCGGCTTGTATTCCTCGATCGTCACCGAGAGCCGGTTCGGCCACACACGTCGCACGCTTGCATGGCGCACCCACGGCACGGCCTCGAACGCCGCTCGCGTGGCGTCCAGATCGATCGTGAAAAAATTGCCCTTCAGGCGCGAGACGGCATTCGCGCGCAAGGTCGGACCGTTGATGTGAGACACGT
This sequence comes from Pandoraea sp. B-6, assembly GCF_000282835.1. Taxonomy (NCBI): domain Bacteria; kingdom Pseudomonadati; phylum Pseudomonadota; class Betaproteobacteria; order Burkholderiales; family Burkholderiaceae; genus Pandoraea; species Pandoraea sp. B-6. Next base: position 35,936 of record NZ_KB290542.1, read on the forward strand.
CCCCATCGATCTGCACCGCCGTCAGCGTGAAGATCGGCCGCTGAATCAGCCAATGGCCGCCCGCAGCGAGCGCCGCCAGCACGACGAGTGCGACGAGCGCACTCGCGATGGCGTTGAGCAGGCGTACGTTTTGCCACATGGCGATTTGCTTTCCGTATCGGGGCGTTCTTCAACGCGTTCAAGGTTTTACTCGGGTTTCCACTGCGCGTTCGGATGCAGATCGAGCGTCGCGGTGGCCAGGATTTCGACAACCAGGTCTTCGTACGACAGCCCCGCCGCGCGCGCCGACATCGGCACCAGCGAATGGCCCGTCATGCCCGGCGAGGTATTGATCTCCAGCAGGAACGGCTTGTTGTCACGCTTGCGCAGCATCACGTCGGCGCGCGCCCAACCACGACAGCCCAGCGCGAGATAGGCGCGCAGCACCAGGCGCTGCACCTCCTCCTGCAACGACACCGATAGCGGCGGCGGGCATTCGTAGCGCGTATCGTCCTTGAAATACTTGTTCTGGTAGTCGTAGTTCGCGTCTGGCGCCACGATGCGGATCACCGGCAGCGCACGCGCGGCCGCCGCGCCCTTCGTGCCCACGCCAAGCACCGGCACGGTCAGTTCGTCGCCATCGATGAATTCTTCGGCGAGGACGTCCGGATCCAGGGCGACTGCCTTCTCGAAGGCCGCCTTCAGTTGCGACGCCTCGGTGACCTTTGTCAGGCCAATCGTCGAGCCTTCGCGCGACGGCTTGACGATGAGCGGCAGGCCGAGATCGCGGGCCACGGCATCGAAGTCGCTGTCGGCGCTCAGCATCGCGAAGCGCGGCGTCGGCAGCCCTTCGTTGATCCATACGCGCTTGGTCATCTCCTTGTCCATCGCCAGCGCGGAGGCCAACACGCCGCTGCCGGTGTACGGAACCCCCAGATGCTCGAGCACGCCTTGCAGCGTGCCGTCTTCGCCATAGCGGCCATGCAGCGCGATGAACACCCGGTCGAACTTCTGCGCGGCGAGCGCCGCGAGGTCGTGCATGCCGGTATCGAACGCATGCGCATTCACCCCGCGCGCGCGCAGGGCTTCGAGCACGCCATTGCCCGAGATCAGCGAGATCTGACGCTCGGCCGAGCGCCCGCCCATCAGGACGCCCACCTTGCCGAAACGTTTCGGATCGAAAGCACTCACTTCAAACTCCTTGCTGAACTTGCAACTTGCCGGGCACCGCGCCGATGGAGCCGGCACCCATGGTGATCACGACGTCGCCCGCACGGGCGACTTGCAGAATGGCGTCGGGCAGTTGCGCAACGTCTTCCACGAAAACCGGTTCTACCTTGCCCGCCACGCGCAGGGCGCGCGACAGGGCCCGACCGTCGGCCGCCACGATGGGCGCCTCCCCGGCCGAATAGACTTCGCCGAGCACCACGGCGTCAGCGTCGGACAACACCTTCACGAAGTCTTCGAAGCAATCGCGCGTACGCGTGTATCGATGGGGCTGGAAGGCCAGCACGATGCGACGTCCCGGGAACGCGCCGCGGGCCGCCGCGAGCGTTGCCGCCATCTCGACCGGGTGATGTCCGTAGTCGTCGATCAACGTGAACGTGCCGCCGCCGCTCGACTTCGGCAGCGCGATGTCGCCGTAGCGCTGGAAGCGCCGGCCCACGCCGTTGAATTCGGCTAGCGCTTGCTGGATAGCAGCGTCCGGCACCTCAAGTTCGGTCGCGATCGCAATCGCCGCCAGCGCGTTGCGCACGTTGTGCTCACCCGGCAGGTTCAGTGTGATGTCGAGGGGCGCGGCACCGGCGCCGAACCGGCGCAGCACGGTGAAGCGCATCTGGCCGGCGTCCGCACGCACATCGATGGCGCGCACCTGTGCGTCTTCCGACAGGCCGTAACGCACGATCGGCTTGGAGACGAACGGCAGGATCTCGCGCACGTTCGAATCGTCCACGCACAGCACGGCGATGCCATAGAACGGCAGGCGCTGCGTGAACGCCACGAACGACTGCTTCAGACGCGCGAAGTCGTGTCCATAGGTGTCCATGTGATCGGCATCGATGTTCGTGATGACCTCAATGACCGGATTCAGGTTCAGGAACGAGGCGTCCGATTCGTCGGCCTCTACCACGATGAAGTCGCCCGTGCCGAGCTTGGCGTTCGCGCCGGCGCTGTTCAGTCGGCCGCCAATCACGAACGTCGGATCGAGCCCACCCTGCGCAAGCACGCTCGCCACGAGACTCGTCGTGGTTGTCTTGCCGTGCGTGCCGGCGATGGCGATGCCCTGCTTCAGGCGCATGAGTTCGGCGAGCATCAGCGCGCGCGGCACGATGGGAATCTGACGGGCACGCCCCGCGAGCACTTCCGGATTGTCCGCCGTGATGGCGGTGGACACGACGATGGCGTCCGCCCCTTCGATATGCTCGGCCGCGTGGCCGCGGGCCACGCGCGCGCCAAGACTGACGAGGCGCTGCGTCACCGCGTTGTCGCCGAGATCGGAGCCGCTCACCTGATACCCCAGGTTGAGCAACACCTCGGCAATGCCGCTCATGCCCGAGCCGCCAATGCCGACGAAGTGAATGTGTTTGACGATGTGTTTCATTTCAATCCTTGGCCAGAGCCGCGCACACGCGCGCCACTTGTTCGGTGGCGTCCGGCTTGGCGAGCGCCCTGGCTTTCTCTCCCATCGCGAGCAGCGATTCGCGCGTCTGACGGCGCAACCACTCGGCCAGGGTCTCGACCGACAGCTCGCGCTGGTCGATCAGCGTTGCCGCGCCCTTGTCGGCGAGGAAACGCGCATTGGTTGTCTGATGGTCGTCGACGGCATGCGGGAACGGCACGAACAACGCCGCCACGCCCGCCGCCGCGACTTCGGCCACCGTCATCGCGCCCGCCCGACAGATCACCAGATCCGCCGCCGCGTAAGCCGCGACCATGTCGTCGATGAACGGCACGGCATCGACCGTCACCCCCGCTGCCGCGTAGTTCGCCTGCAGCGTCTGAATATGTTTAACGCCCGCCTGGTGCGTGACCTGCGGACGCGCGTCGCGCGCCAGCTTCGCCAGCGCCTTGGGCACGATCTCGTTGAGCACCGTCGCGCCAAGGCTGCCGCCCACCACCAGAATACGCAGCGGCCCGGTGCGCGCGCGGTAGCGCTCGGCCGGCGGCACCATCTCGTCGAAGTCGGCACGGATCGGATTGCCGACCCATTCGCCGCCGGCGATGGTGTCGGGGAACGCGAGCAGCACCTTGTCGGCCACGCGCGCAAGGACCTTGTTCGCCATGCCGGCCACCGAATTCTGCTCGTGCAGCACGAGCGGACGCCCCAGCAGCGACGCCATCATGCCCGCCGGGAACGTGATGTAGCCGCCCATCCCGAGCACCACGTTCGGCTTGACGCGGCGCATCGCGCGGAAGCTCTGCCAGAACGCGCGCAGCAGATTGAGCGGCAGCAGCAGCTTGGTCATCGGGCCCTTGCCGCGCAAGCCGCCGAACTTCACGAACTCCATTGGAATGTCGTACTTCGGCACGAGCGTCGCTTCCATGCCTGCCGCATTCCCAAGCCACACCACGCGCCACCCCTGCACACGCAGGAAGTTGGCGACCGCGAGCCCCGGGAAGACGTGACCGCCCGTGCCGCCGGCCATCACCAGCAGCGTGCGCGTCTTCGTTTCCGGGGCCGACATCGCGGTGGCGCGCTCGGTCATACTTTTCCTCCCCGCATCAACACGCGGTTCTCGTAATCGACCCGCAGCAGAATCGCCACGGCCACACAGTTGAGCAAGATGCCCGAGCCGCCATAGCTGACCAGCGGCAGCGTGAGGCCCTTGGTCGGCAGCAAGCCCAGATTCACGCCCATGTTGATGAAGGTCTGCGCAGCGAGCCACACGCCCACGCCCTTCGCGAGCAGGCCGGCGAACGTGCGTTCGAGCGCCAGTGCCTGGCGCCCGATCTCGAACGCGCGGCGCACCATCCAGTAAAAGAGCAGGATGACGACCAGCACGCCCACGAAGCCGAACTCTTCGCCGATCACCGCGAGGATGAAGTCGGTGTGTGCTTCGGGCAGGTAGTGCAGTTTCTCGATGCTCCCGCCCAGCCCCACGCCAGTCCATTCACCGCGTCCGAACGCGATGAGCGAATGCGTAAGCTGGTAAGCCTTGCCGAGCGCGTAGTCCTCGCGCCACGGATCGAGATACGCGAAAATCCGCTCGCGACGCCACGGCGACAACCAGATCAGCATGGCGAACGTGCCCACGGCCGTGAGCGCCAGTCCGCCGAACAGGCGACCGTTCACGCCGCCGAGGAACAGCACCCCCATCGCGATGGCCGCGACCACCATGAAGGCGCCCATGTCCGGCTCGAGCAGCAGCAACATACCGACGAACACAACGGCGATGCCCATCGGCAAGAAGCCCTTGCGGAAGCTCTGCATGAATTCCTGCTTGCGAACGGTGTAGTTCGCGGCGTACAGCGTGACCGCGAGCTTCATGATTTCCGACGGCTGCAGATTGAGCACCCCGAATGGAATCCAGCGCTTCGAGCCGTTCACGCCCTTGCCCAGGTGCGGGATCAGCACGATCACGAGCAACATCAGCGCCAGCAGAAAGACCTTGGGCGCGAGCTTGTCGAGTGTCTTGACCGGAATACGCAGCGTAATGAGGGCCGCGACCAGTCCGATCGTCAGCGAGACGATGTGACGCACGAGAAAGTGGTACGTCGTGTATCCGCTGTACTTCGGTGAGTCCGGCAGCGCGACCGATGCCGAATACACCATCACCAGCCCCAGCGACAGCAGCGAAATCACCACCCAGACGAGCGCGTGATCGTATTCGAGCATGCGCGAGCGGGTCGGCTTGATGCTGCCGAGCGTACGGCTCGCGGCATGGGTCGCGGCCCCGGGAGGGCCCGCCGTACCTGCCCCGGCAAAGCCGGCCTGACGCTTCTTGCTGAAGAACGACTTGATACGGTTCATAGCATCACCCCCGCGTCGGCGGCCAGATCAACCACGGTGTCGCGAAACACTTGCGCGCGATGCTCGTAGTTGCGGAACATGTCGAAGCTCGCGCAGGCCGGCGAGAGCAGCACCGCGTCGCCCGGCTGGGCCAGCTTCGCAGCGTCTCGCGTGGCGGCTTCGAGCGTCGGGGCATCGATCAGATCGACGCCCGTGTCGGCCAGCGCTTCGCGCAGCCGCGGCGCGTCGCGGCCGATCAGCAACACGGCGCGCGCGTGA
>NZ_KB290542.1:41415-45328 GCF_000282835.1 Pandoraea sp. B-6
GCGTTGGCGGCATTGTGCTGACCGCGGATGCGCAGCGCGTCGGCGGGCATGAGGCGTTTGCCGATCACCTCGAGCGTCGCCTCCACGGCACCGGCCTTGCGGCGCTTCGGCGCCGGCGGGGCGTCGTCGCGCGAGAAGCCCTCGACCAGCCACGACATCCCGCCCTCCATCTCCAGGCCGAAGTCGCCCACGGCCTCGGGCTTGCCGGTGCCGAAGGTTACGACATTGGCTTCGGGCGTGGCGAAACCCATCACGCGAGCATCGTCGCGGTTGAGCACGCGAATGGTCTGCGGACCGAAAATGCGCGCCTTGGCCTTGGCATAGGCGTCCATATCGCCATGCCAGTCCAGATGGTCCTGCGTGATATTGAGAATCGCGGCCGCATCGGGCGCGAGGGAATGCGTGGCCTCGAGCTGAAAGCTGGAAAGTTCGAGCACCCAGACATCGGGCAACGTGGCGTCGGCGATGCATTCGCTCAGACGGTCGAGCGCCGTCGGGCTGATATTGCCCGCGACCGCCGTGCGCTTGCCGGCGCGACGGCACAGCAACCCCGTCAGACTCGTGGTCGTCGTCTTGCCGTTCGTGCCGGTAATGGCCAACACCTTGGGCGCGTAGCCGCTCGTCGCGTGCATGTGGCGCAGCGCCTGCGCGAAGAATTCGATCTCGCCCCACACGGGAATGCCCCGCTCGGCCGCCACCGTCAGCAGCGCCGCCACATCGGCGGCGAGCGGCGAGAGGCCTGGGCTGATACCGATCAGTTCGATGTCGGCGAGCAGCGTATCGACCTGCGCCCCGAATGCACCGCCGACGAATTCGGCCTGCGCGGCGTCGGCACGCAAGGCGAGAACATTCGGCGGTGTCTCCGACGACGCAAAGCGCGTGTCGGCCGCCCGCACACGGCAGCCGTAACGCGCGCACCAACGTGCCATCGCCAGGCCGGACTCTCCCAGACCCAGGATCAGGACACGCGGTTGCCAGGATTCACCAAACTTCTCGCCGAACACGTCGCTCTTTCCCTTTTATCGATTCACACCACCGACGAATGCATCACCTCAACGTCACCGATATTCCGCTATCGGCGCGAGCGGCCTTACCTTGAGTCCTGCTTTGCGAAAAGGCGACATTGTCATTTCACAAGGTCGCCTTTTCGCGGGCCCCGGGCCTCGTCAGCGCAGCTTCAGCGTCGACAGACCGATCAGTACCAGCATCAGCGTGATGATCCAGAAGCGAACCACCACCTGCGTTTCCTTCCATCCGGACAATTCGAAGTGGTGGTGCAGCGGCGCCATCTTGAAGATGCGTCGCCCTTCTCCGAAGCGCCGTTTCGTGTACTTGAACCAGGTCACCTGCAGCATCACCGACAACGTTTCCACCACGAACACGCCCCCCATCACGAAGAGCACGACTTCCTGACGCACGATCACGGCCACCGTGCCGAGCGCGCCGCCGAGCGCCAGGGCCCCCACGTCGCCCATGAACACCTGGGCCGGGTGTGTGTTGAACCAGAGGAACGCAAGCCCCGCGCCCGACATCGCCGAACAGAACACGAGCAATTCGCCCGCGCCCGGAATATGCGGGAACAGCAGGTATTTCGAGTACACGACGTTACCCATCACATACGCAAACACGCCGAGGGCCGCGCCGACCAGCACGACCGGCATGATGACGAGACCGTCGAGACCGTCGGTCAGGTTCACCGCGTTGGACGAGCCGACGATGACGAAGTACGTGAGCGCAATGAAACCGAACACGCCCAGCGGGTAGCTCATCGTCTTGAAGAACGGCACGATGAAGTCCGCCTTCGGGGGCAGATCGAGCGGGAAGCCGTTACGCACCCAACTGATGAACAGCTCGAAGACCTTCAGATTGCTCGTCTCCGACACAGAGAACGCCAGATAGATCGCGGCGAACAGGCCAATGATCGACTGCCAGAAGTACTTCTCGCGCGACGACATGCCGCGGGGGTCCTTGTAGACGACCTTCCGGTAATCGTCGATCCAGCCGATGATGCCGAAGCCCAGCGTAACGGTCAGTACGATCCAGATGAAGCGGTTGCTCAGGTCCGCCCACAGCAGCGTGGCGACCGTGATACCGATGAGAATCAGCACACCGCCCATCGTGGGCGTGCCCGACTTCACAAGGTGAGTCTGCGGGCCATCGGTACGCACCGCCTGGCCCACCTTCATTTCGGCGAGCTTGCGGATGACCATCGGCCCGAACGCGAGCCCGATCACCAGCGCCGTGAGGCTTGCCATCACGGCCCGAAACGTCAGGTAGTTGAACACGCGCAAATAGCTCGCATCCGCTTGCAGCCATTGCGCCAACGTCAGCAACATTCCATCAATCCTTTTTCACTTGGCAGGGGCGTTGCCGCCCCCGCTTTCACTCGTCGCGCGCAACTGCTCAAGCACGCGCTCCATCCGCATGAAGCGGCTTCCCTTGACCAATATCGTGGCCGGCGCGCTCAACGTGGCATTCAGCTCGGCCACGAGCGGCGCCACATCCGTCACGTCGGAAAAATGCTCGCCGCCGTCGCCGAAGGCCGCGACACTGGCTGTCGTCTGGTCGCCCATCGCGAGCAAACGATCGATACCGCGCTGGGCAGCGTACTCGCCCACCTCGCGGTGAAACGCCGGTCCGTTGTCGCCAACTTCGCCCATGTCGCCGAGCACCAGCACCCGTGGGGCCGGCGTCTGCGCCAGAACGTCGATCGCGGCGCGGACCGAATCGGGGTTCGCATTATAGGTGTCATCGATCAATGTGACACCCGCGAGCGGCCCCCTGGAGAGCGTTGACACCTGGAGACGGCCTTTGACGGCGGAAAACCCTTCGAGTGCCCGCACGATCGAGCCAATGTCGACATGCGCACCCAACGCACAGGCCATCGCAGCCAACGCATTGCGCGCGTTGTGCTCACCGAGCAGCGGCAATGCAAGCGAAAACTCACCGGCCGGCGACGTTACACGCAGTACGCGCGTTGCGACGTCGTAGCGTCCGGAGACAGCGGCGCGGCCATCGAGCGCGAAGTCGAGCACACGGCGCTTGCCTGCGATCTCGCGCCACATCGGCGCAAATTCGCTCTCCGCAGGGAATACGGCAACCCCGTCGTGGGACAGCGCTGCCAGCACGGCTGAATGCTCTTCGGCGACAGCGGCCACGCTCACCATGAACTCTTGATGTTCTCGCTGCGCGTTGTTGATGACGGCCACCGTCGGTTGTGCAATCGCCGCGAGGTACGCCGTTTCGCCGGGGTGATTCATGCCCAGCTCCAGCACCGCCAGCTTGTCGCTGCCGTTCAGACGGAACAGCGTGAGCGGCAGGCCAATGTCGTTGTTCAGGTTGCCGGCGGTCGCCAGACGCGCCTCGGCCCCCACCGCCTCGGCGAAGATCGCCGAGATCATTTCCTTGACGGTCGTCTTGCCGTTACTGCCGGTGACGGCGACCACGGGAATCGCGAAGCGGCGGCGCCACGCAGCGGCCAGCTCGCCCAGCGCGATGCGCGTGTCGGGCACGATGAGCGCCGGCGTCGCGAACCCTTCCGGCACGCGCGACGCGACCACCGCAGCCGCCCCGGCACGCGCCACGTCGGCCAGGAAGTCGTGCGCGTCGAAGCGCTCGCCCCGGATCGCCACGAAGAGATCGCCCGGCTGCACCGCGCGGCTGTCGGTCACGATGCGCGCAAAGGCGGTCGCTGGGGCGCCCGTCACGTGCGAATCGCGAACGGCGGTCTGGGCATCGCTCAATTGCCACATCATCGTCATTCGCCACCTCCGCGCACGGTGGTCGCACGCGCGGCGAGTGCCAGACGCGCATGCTCCTGATCGGAGAACGGCCTTTTCTTACCCATAATTTCCTGCGTACTTTCGTGTCCCTTGCCGGCGATGAGCACGACATCGGCGGCTTGGGCCCCCCG
>NZ_KB290542.1:45338-56095 GCF_000282835.1 Pandoraea sp. B-6
CTGCAGAATCGCGCTCGCCCGGTCTTCGATGCAACGTGCCGCGCCCGGGTGCGCAAGGCCCGCGGCGATTTGCGCCATGATGTCGGCCGGCACTTCCGTGCGCGGGTTGTCGCTCGTGAGCACGACGGCGTCGGCCAGGCGCTCCGCCACCGCGCCCATTTGCGGACGCTTGCCCGTATCGCGGTCACCCCCGCAGCCGAAGACACAGACGAGCTTGCCGCCACGCGCCGAGGCTACCGGCCGCAACGCGTCGAGCGTCTTATCGAGTGCGTCGGGGGTGTGCGCGTAGTCGATGACGACCAGCGGCTGCCCCGGCTGTCCGATTTGCTCCATACGCCCGGACACGGGGGTGAGCGCGGCAAGCCCGGCAATGGCGGCGTCTTGCGGCGCCCCGGCGGCGAGCGCCGCACCCAGCACGGCGAGCGCGTTGCTCACATTGAATTCGCCGATAAGCGGCACAGTGATCTGCTGACTGTGATCACCGAGATACAGCGTGAAGCGCGTACCTGCAGTGGTCGCGCGGATATCCTCGGCGCGCAGCACAACGTTGCCATGCGCCGACTTCGCGTCGCCATGCAGGCCGTATTCATAGACCGGCGTCTTCCCGGCCAGACGCGCGAGCAGGCGTTGCCCCATCGCGTCGTCGCGATTGATGACGGCCGCCTTGAGGCCCGGCCAGTCGAACAGACGCGTCTTCGCCGCCTCGTACTCGGCCATCGTGCCGTGGTAATCGAGATGGTCTTGCGTCAGATTGGTAAAGACAGCGATGTCGAAGGCCACGCCGTTCACGCGTCCCTGATAGAGACCGTGCGACGACACCTCCATCGCGACCGCCGCCGCGCCCTGCGCCCGCAGGTCGCTCAGGCTGCGCTGCAACTGGACCGCATCGGGCGTGGTGAACCCGGTCACCGTCAGATGCCCGGGAAAGCCGCTACCCAGCGTGCCGATCACCGCGCTGCGCTTGCCCGCTTTCGACAACAGTTGCGGGAGCCACTGACTGCACGATGTCTTGCCGTTTGTGCCGGTTACGCCCAACGTCGTCATGCCAACGCTCGGCTCACCGCACCAGAGCGCCGCCAGCGGGCCTGCCAGCCAGTCAAGTCGCGGCACGCCGAACGCCGGCACGTTCGCGAGGCTGGCCAGCGACGCCGGCCAAGTGAAGTCGTCGCTCTGCCAGAGCACTGCGGCAGCGCCGCGCTCCACGGCGTCGGCGATGAAACCGCGGCTGTCGGCGCCTTTGACGGCGTACGCGACGAAGACATCGCCCGACGTCACGCGACGGCTGTCAGCCTGCAGCGCTGCACCGGCCGGCACCGTACGGCGCAGCCAGTCCCACGCCTGCGTCAGCGTGGCGCGCTCGGCGGCGTCGGCGATGAGCGCGAGCGTGGCGGGGTTGTGCGGCGTCGGGGTCACGGTGCCCATGGCTCGCTCTCCTCCACCTTGTCGCTCACGACGAGCTTCGTTACCGGCGAATCCGGCACCACATTCAACGCGCGCAACGTGCCGCCCACGATCGCCGCGAACGCCGGACCGGCGGCCACGCCACCGTAGTGCGACCCGCGCCCCGGCTCGTCGAGCGTGACGGCCACGATGATGCGCGGCTCGGACATCGGTGCCATGCCAACGAACGACGCGCGATATTTGCTCTTGTCGTATCCCTTGCCCGACTGTTTGTACGCCGTGCCGGTCTTGCCGCCGACGCGATAGCCGATCACTTGCGCCCGCGTGGCGGTACCGCCGGGCGACGTCACCATTTCCAGCATCTTGCGCACTTCGCGGGCCGTCGCGGGAGAAATCACCGGCGTGCCCTTCACGACGCTGCCATCTGTCTTGTAAATGGAGATCGGCAGCAGCTCGCCGTCATGCGCGAACACGGTATAGGCACGCGCCAGTTGAATCAGCGACGCCGACAGGCCATAGCCGTAGCCCATCGTCGCCTGCTCGATCGGACGCCAGCTCTTGGCCGGACGCAAACGCCCCGCCACCGCGCCCGGGAAACCGATCTTCGGCGCTTGGCCGAGGCCGACGCTCGTGAACATGTCCCACATTTCCTGCGGCTTCATCTGCAGCGCGATCTTGGCGGTGCCGATATTGCTGGACTTCTGGATGACGCCCGCCACGGTAAGCAGACCGTAGTCGTGCGTGTCCGTGATGTTCGCGCCGAAGAAGTTGGCCCGGCCGGTCGTCATCACCGTCGACGTCGGCGTCACGTGCCCATTTTCGAGGGCAGCGGCAATGGTGATCGGCTTCATGATCGAGCCCGGCTCGAACGTGTCGGTCATCACCCGGTTGCGCAACTGCGCGCCGGTCAGGTTGGTACGGTTGTTGGGGTTGTACGTCGGCAGGTTCGCGAGCGCCAGCACTTCACCCGTGCGTACATCGAGCACCACGGCGCTGCCGGCCTTCGCACCCGTGCGCTCGATGGCGTCTTTCAGTTCGCTATAGGCGAGGAACTGGATCTTGCTGTCGATCGAGAGCGTGATGTCATGACCGTCGCGCGGCTGCGCCAGGATGTCGACACCTTCGACCACCCGGCCGAGACGATCCTTGATGACGCGACGGCTTCCCGGCGTGGCCGCCAGATCCTTCTGCATCGACAACTCGACGCCTTCCTGCCCGATGTCTTCCACGTTCGTGAAGCCGACCACGTGGGCCGCGATCTCGCCTTCCGGATAGAAACGCTTGTATTCCTTGCGCTGGTACACGCCCGGGATGTCCAGATCGGCGACCTGCTTGGCCACGTCCGGCAACACCTGGCGCTTCACATAGACGAAGCTCTTTTCCTGATTCAGCTTCCGGCGCAGATCCGGCTCGCCCATCTCGAGCAGACGCGCGAGCTGGCGCACCTGTTGCGTCGAGATATCGTCGGGCACGTCTTCGGGAATGGCCCAGATGGCCTTGACGGGCAGACTGGTGGCAAGCACCTGTCCGTTACGGTCGAACACTTTGCCGCGCGTGGCGGACATCTCCAGTGTGCGTTCGTAACGGCTCTCACCCTGGCGCTGATAGAAGGCATTGCCCGGGCCCTGAATCCAGAAGGCGCGCGCGACCAGCGATCCGAACGCACCGAATATCACGAAGACGAGCATCTTCGATCGCCACATCGGCAGACGCACGGACAGGACCGGGCTGGCAGAGAACTGCACATCCTTGGTCTTGGCCTTGGCGTCCTTGCGGCGATTCATCGCTTGCCTCCGCTCTCGGGCGCGGACGCGGCACTCGCGCTCGGCACCGGCACGTCAACCATCGCGCCGGCGCTACCGGCCGGTGCGGACAGATATTGCGTGCGACCGGGCGAGACGGCCTGCATTTTCAGGTCGTTGCGCGCAACGCTTTCGATGCGGGCACTCTTGCTTTGCGCGCTCTGCTCGTACTGGAGGCGATCCCAGTCCTGCAACAATTGATGCTCGAGCGCCTGCTCGCGATTGAGTTCGACGAACGTACCGCGTGCCCGATACTGGGCATTGATCAGCGACAGCGCGCAGCCGATGAGCAACACGAGCAGAAGCGCATTGAGCCGGCTCATGGTGACACCCGCTCCATGACCCGCATGATGGCCGAGCGCGAACGCGGGTTCGCCTCCACCTCGGCGGCGGACGGCTTGATCTTGCGGCTGGCCTTGAACGGCGGTTCGGGAATTTCGTGGGCACGCAAGGGCACGCGGCGGTCCACCACCGGCGCACTCGAGCGCGCTTGCATGAAGCGCTTCACGATGCGGTCTTCCAGCGAATGAAAGCTGATCGCCACGAGTCTGCCTCCCGTTTCGAGGACATCGGCCGCTACGTCGAGGGCTATCTGCAAGTCCGCAAGCTCTTGATTGACGTGAATCCGTAGAGCCTGAAAGGTGCGTGTTGCCGGGTCCTTGCCCTTCTCACGGGTCTTGACGGCGCCCGCCACGATCTCGGCAAGCTCGCGTGTGCTGACGAGTGGACCGAGGCGATCGGCGTTTGCCCGGCGAGCAACAAGCGCCTTTGCAATCTGAAAAGCAAACCGTTCTTCCCCATAGTCCTTGATGACCTCCGTCATGTCTTCCAGCGTTGCCCGGGCCAGCCAATCGGCGGCCGACTCACCGCGCGTGGGATCCATGCGCATGTCGAGCGGGCCGTCGAAACGAAAACTGAATCCGCGCGCGGGGTCGTCGACCTGCGGTGACGACACGCCCAGATCCAGCAACACCCCCGACACCTTGTCGATACCGCGGCGGGCTAGCGCCTCGCGCAACGTCGCAAAGCTGTCGTGTTCAATCGAAAATCGCGGATCGGCAATTTTTGCCGCCTCCGCGATCGCTTGGGGATCCTTGTCGAACGCGATCAGCCTCCCCTTGGCGCCCAGCCGCTCGAGAAGCCTGCGACTGTGCCCGCCGCGGCCGAAGGTGCCGTCGACGTAGACGCCGTCGTCGCGCCACAGCAAGGCATCCACGGCCTCCTCAAGCAGGACCGTGCGGTGCTGCATAACCGTTTCCACCGCGTGCGTCATGCTCGTCGGACCACCTGATCTGTCAAAAAGTGAAGTTTTTCAGTGCATCCGGCATGCCTTGCGCCATTGCCGCCTGTTCCTTGGCGGCGTACGTCGCGGCATCCCAGAGTTCAAAGTGACTGCCCATGCCCAGCAGCATGACTTCCTTGTCCATGCCCGCGGCCGCGCGCAACTCGGGCGCCACCAGGACACGTCCCGCCGAATCCATCTCGACGTCGGCAGCGTTGCCCAGGAAGATGCGTCGCCACCAGTGCGCGTCCATCGGCAGTGCGGCGATCTTGCCGCGGAAGATTTCCCATTCGGGACGCGGGAACAGCAGCAGACATCCGTCGGGGTGCTTGGTGATTGTCACCTTGCCTTGCGCGTCGCCTTGCAGCACGTCACGATGCCGGGCCGGAATCGACATCCGTCCCTTCGCATCCAGTGAAAGTGCCGAGGCTCCCTGAAACACATGCGCTCCCGTGAGGTTTCGTCCGCCTGCCCGTCATGCCGAACGAGAAAGATTTTGTGCTCTACACCACACAAAAATACACTTTCTCACACTATTTCCCACTTTAGAGGAGAGTGTTTGGGCGGTCAAGCGTTTCACCCGATTTTCGGAGGGAATTTGTTAGGCAGAACAATGACTTAGCTCACTTTCCTAAAGCCGGAAAACGGAATTTTGTCAGGAAAATTAAAGACATAACTGCGATAGTGAATGTGGAACCTCAAACTTTAGATACTGCCTCGCGGGAGGCCCGCCAGCACTATCGCTAGCGAGTAGTGCGCACTTACGCCGAGCCAAGGCGCGGCAACTGCCGGTTGGCACGCGCCACACGAGGGGAAGATCGACACGGGAGGTGGGGGTCAATCGAGGAAACGCTTCAGGGGCTCTATTCAAGTGCTCTATTTCGGGCGCGCTATTTCAAGTGCTCTATATATAGTAGGCCGTCGTCGTCATGACTTTCGCGGCCGCGCGCATTACGCGCTGTACCGGGGCGGGCAGATCAATCCCGCCGGCGTCGCGCGCCGCCTGACCGTGCTCGATCTCGTCCCGGCGCATTTGGTCAACGATGGCGCGCGAGCGCACGTCGTGCGGTGGCAAGTCGTTGAGGTGGCTATCAAGATGGTGCTCGACCTGCCGCTCCGTCTCCGACACGAAGCCCAGGCTGACTTTGTCGCCGCACTTGCCCGCCACGAAGCCGATGGCAAACGCGCCGGCATACCAGAGCGGGTTGAGCAGGCTCGGGCGCGAGCCGAGTTCCGAGAGACGGTGCGCCGTCCAGGCAAGGTGATCTTCTTCCTCCTTGCCGGCGCGCTCGAAGGCGGAGCGCAGCTCCGGACGCGTTGTCGCCAGCTTCTGCGCCTGATAAAGCGCCTGCGCGCACACTTCCCCCACGTGATTCACGCGCATAAGGCCCGCAACATGCCGCCGCTCTTGCGGCGTCAACGCGTCGTCGCCGATCGGTGCGTCACTCAATATAGTAGAGTGGGAAGCATCGACAGCAGGTGTCGGGCGGGAGGCTTGCGTAACGCCGGCGATCGCTCGCAGGCCGCGGTCAAGTTCAGAGATCAGGCTGTCGGAAAACATCGTACTTTCAACTCACTTCGATTTTTCACAATGTGGGACGCCAGACGATTGCGTCACGTCCGTCACGGATGATACGCGCCTTTGTCCGGCGCGCCTTGCGCGGGCGCAAAGGCATGAAAGCCCCGCTGGACGCCGGTTTGCGGGCTGTTGCGTAAACGAAACAAAGGACGCCGCAAACCCGCGCAAAACCGGCCTTTTCCTTTGCCGCCCACAGTGAATTTGTTACATTACGTCCAACTTCTCGCGAAGTTGATTAGCAAGGACGTTATCACTAGTGACCTTGTTAAACAAATCTCACAATCCTTTGGAGATCACTCAATGAAAAAGTCGCTTCTCGCTCTGGGTGTGCTCGGCGCATTCGCTGGCGCTGCTCACGCTCAAAGCAGCGTGACCCTGTACGGTATCATCGACGGTGGCTTCACGTACGTGAACAAGACGGGCGGCAACGTTGCCGGCACGGGCAACGCCACCAAGAACATTTCGCTGAACAGCGGCAACCTGCAAGGTTCGCGTTGGGGCCTGAAGGGCGCTGAAGATCTGGGCGGCGGCCTGAAGGCGATCTTCGTGCTGGAAAGCGGCTTCAACGTCAACAACGGCATGTCGGCTCAAGGCGGTCGCCTGTTCGGTCGTCAAGCTTACGTTGGCCTGAGCAGCGCAACGGCTGGCACGGTGTCGATCGGTCGTCAGTACGACTCCGTAGTTGACTTCGTTGGTCCGTTCGCTTCGGGCAGCCAATGGGCAACGTATTCGGGCGCTCACCCGTTCGATAACGACAACCTGAACAACTCGTTCCGCATCAACAACTCGATCAAGTACACGACCGCCAACTACAACGGCTTCAGCGCTGGCGCTCTGTACGGCTTCTCGAACTCGGCTAACAACGGTTCGACGGGCACGGGCTTCGCGAACAACCGTGCATGGTCGGTTGGTATGGGCTACGCCAACGGTCCGTTGACCTTGGGCGCTGGCTACTTGTACCTCGGCGCACCGGGCAGCAACTCGAGCGGCGTGCTGCTGAGCGGCGACCAGAACACGGCGATGACCGCCGGCGGCCTGGCCTCCAGCGACAAGGCATACATTGCTTCGGCAGGCGGTTCGTACGCCTTCGGTCCGGCTACGGTTGGCCTGGTCTACAGCCACAGCAAGTATGACTACATCGGCGGCGGCAGCTGGAAGTTCGACAACGTCGAACTGAACGGCAAGTACATGCTGACCCCGGCCCTGCAACTGGGCCTGGCTTACACGTACACCTGGACGAAGCTGGCATCGGGCACGACCGATATTTCGCCGAAGTACCACCAAGTCAACCTGGGCGTCGACTACTTCCTGTCGAAGCGCACGGACACGTACCTGGTTGGTCTGTGGCAACACGCCAACAACGACGCTCCTGGCGGCGCGTCGATGAACGGCCAAGGCTTCGCGAACAGCACGAACCAGTTCGCCGTTACGGCTGGTATCCGTCACAAGTTCTAAGCTGACAGCTTCTGTCACTTAGGCTTTGACGAAAGGGCACCTTCGGGTGCCCTTTTTTTATCGTGTCGGCGAAGCAGCAACTGCTGCCACCGTTTGCCGGTTGCTGGCATCGCGTGCACCAGGACTTCGTAACGACCCCAGCTTGACCGAGGGTTTATTTCAAACCTAAAATTTCCATACTGTAAATTTTACGTTGCCCACCATGAGCCTCGCCGACGCCGACTCTCTCGATCTCGAAACCCGAGCCCACGATCGCGAGCACGATGCCCTGCGGCTATGGCTGCGTCTCCTCACCTGCGCCAACATGATCGAGACAGACATCCGCTCGCGCTTGCGCCAGGATTTCGATTGCACGCTGCCTCGCTTCGATCTGCTCGCGCAACTCGACCGACACCCCGAGGGGCTGAAGATGGGGGAGCTTAGCAAGCGGATGATGGTCACCGGCGGAAACGTCACGGGCATTACCGATCAGTTGGAGAAGGAAGGCTGGGTCACGCGCCAGACGGTCGCCAATGACCGGCGCGCCTTTCTGATCAAGCTCACGCCACGCGGTAAGAAGGCGTTCTCTGATATGGCTCGTGCTCATGAACAGTGGATCGAGCAGCGCCTGGGAAGGCTGCCGGAAGACAGGCAGAAGCAACTTTATGCCCTGCTGGGCGACCTGAAGTCGGTGATTGCCTGAGGGATGCGAGGCGCCGTATCCCATCTGAAACGGCGACACCGCCACTCACTTTAGATCCGGGATCTCCAACGTTCGACCTGCGCCGCGTTGACGCTCAAGGCTCGGTGTCGCCCTTCGCCCTTCGCGCGTCGAACGCCGGGCTCGGACGCTCGGATCCAGATTCTGCGGTGTTCCTCAGACAGTCTATCGCCGCGCCTGCAACGGCTTGTCGAGCAAGTCGCGCGCTGCGGCGGCCGCCGGGGTGCTGTCTAGCGCGGTGAGCGCTGCAACGCGCTCGGCCTCTGGCCGCTTCGATAAGGTTTTAACGGCGGCATAAAAGGCTGGCAGGTCGTCATGCACCTCCGCCAGCATCGCCATGAACGCCGGCACCCACTGGTTATACGTCGCGAACGATCCGATTTTGGCGTTATTCAAGTGCGAGGCAAACCAAAGGTCAAACCCCTTGTACCCACCCCAGGACGCCTTCAATCGCTCGTAGTCAGCACGCATGCTGGCGAACAGCGCGTCCTTGGTCGCGATCTTCTGCGCGTTCGTTTCCGAGCCGTCGTACAGGGTTTCCAAGCGCTTGCGATAACCCTCCACCAATTGACGGAACTGGCGTCGGTGCGCGTCGTATCGCTCGTATTCCATGGCCGCGTCGGGATGCGCCGTCAGCCAGCGCCGTACGCCCACGGTTTCCACTGTCACGGCGAAAGACTCGTTGAATGCCGTATCGCCTCGAACAAATAGAATCTGATGCGCGAGTTCGTGGAAAATCATCCGCGCCACTTCCGCCCGCGGAAGATAGATGAAAGTGTTGAGCAGTGGATCGTCGAAATAGCCCAGCGTTGAATACGCCGGAATCCCCGCGACGAACGTCTCCCAGCCATCTCGGTGCAACTCGGCCGCATAAGCCTCGGCGGATTCACGAGAGTAATAGCCCCGATACTCGACGCATCCGACGACCAGCAGGCAGGATTCGCGAAGCTTCAACGACAACGCGGGCGCGGCGAAGACGTTGTAGACGACGAACGGTCGCTTGAGGTCCGCATAGCTACGATAACTCCCGTTGTCCGGTTCACCGAGCGCGGACACCGCATAGCTTCGGATTTGCTCGGCTTCTATCAGCCGTGTGCGCAAATGCGGGGCAACCGATGGGTCGGCAAGCAGATCGGACACCGGCTGCGCTTCATGCAACACGGTGAAGTGCCCGTTAATCGACTGCGCGTAGTAACCGACCTGGCCGCATCCGGCAAGACCGAACAGTACCGCCCAGCCGGCGGCTAAACCCACGGCGGCGCGAAACATCGAACGCCGGCATGCGGAGAACACCGGGAACGGTGTGAGCATCGCAGCAGGGTTACGCATCGCGGGCTCCTCGGCGTCAGCTCGGCATCGGCAGGCGTGACGACCGGTCTTATGCCGGCGCGACTTCGACCAGGCAATCGTAGAACGTTGGCGCTCGTCCCAGATCGGTCAGCTGCTGGCTGGTGACCTCGTTGGCATTCTTGCCGTCCGGAGCGAGTTTCTTCCACCAGATAGACAGACCCACCACGACGCCTTCACGTGCCTTCTCCGTCACCCGAGCCTTTGCGCTCAAGATGCCTCGATCGTTGAAGATTCGCACATCGCCGCCATTCTCAATGCCTCGAGGCGCGGCATCCGCGGGATGAATATCGAGCGTCGGCTCTCCCACCGAGGCACGCAGGCTATCGACGTTCACGAAGCTCGAATTCAGGAAGTGACGGGCGGGCGGTGAAATCATTGCCAGGGGATAGCGTGCCGCCAGATCCGGATTGCTCGCCACCGATTCGTACGGCGGCACCCAGTCGGGTAGCGGATCGAAACCTTCCTGCAGCATGCGCTCGGAATAAAACTCACACTTGCCCGAAGGCGTGTAGAACTGCCCGTTCGCAAAAGGCGCGTCCGGCAGATCGTATCGGATCCACCCATTCCGCTTGAGGGTCTCCCAGTCACCCCCTGCCATGCGAGCATCGTCCCAGCGAATGGATTGCGCGGCCAATTGATCGTCGGTATCGGAGAAACAAGCCTCCTGCCATCCCATGCGCCCCGCCAACAGACGAAAGATTTCCGAGTTGGGCTTGGCTTCGCCGAGCGGCGCAATGGCCGGATTATTCGCCAGCAGATAGGTATGGCCGTAAGCCTTGTGGATATCCAGATGCTCGAGCTGCGTCGTTGCCGGCAGCACGAAGTCCGCATAATCGGCAGTATCGGTCTGGAAATGCTCCAACACCACGGTGAAGAGATCTTCCCGGGCGAAGCCCGCCGCCACCTTGCCCGACTCCGGTGCCACCGCCACTGGATTGCTGTTGTAGACCACCAGCGCCTCGATCTTCGGCCCGAACGAATCGTCGCCCGGATGGCAAAGGGCATCACCGATCGCGCTCATGTTCACCACGCGGGCCGGCTTTTCCTGATGTGGCCGCAGATCGGGCCGTGCCTGCGCCACCGAATCAACGGGTGCGTAACCCGACGCCGACATCAGCAGCCCGCCCGCCGGATCGCGCCACGCGCCGATCAGCGCCGGCAGGCAGGCGACCGCGCGGGTCGCCTGCC
>NZ_KB290542.1:56148-59463 GCF_000282835.1 Pandoraea sp. B-6
GCTTCGCGTTCGCATACTCGCGCGCCAACGTCGTGATTGTGTCTTCGGAGATACCGCAAATTTCCGCGACGCGGGCCGGCGTGTAGCGTCGTACGCGCTCCTTGAGCTGCGCGTAGCCCACCGTGTGTCGCGCAATGTATTCGTGATCAACGCGATCTTCATCGATCAGGACATGCATCATGCCCAATGCCAGCGCCGCGTCCGTGCCTGGCAGCAAGGCAATGTGCTGATGGCACTTTTCCGCCGTGAGCGAACGATAGGGATCGATGGCGATCAACTTCGCACCGCGACGCTTGGCTTCCTGCGCGATGGCCCAGAAATGCACGCTCGACGTAATCGGATTGCTGCCCCAGATGAGAATCAGCTTGCTGTCGACAAAGTGTTCGACGTGCATGCCGACACCAGCGCCGTACGTGTAGCGCAGCCCCGCGGCGCCGGCGCTCGCACAGATCGTGCGATCGAGGTCGGACGCGCCGAGCTTGTTGAAGAACCTTGCCGCCATCGATTCGCCTTGGACGAATCCCATCGTGCCAGCATAGCTGTAGGGGAGAATTGCTTCGGGCTCGCGTGCCGCAATCGCCCCCAGTCGCGAGGCGATCTCGTCAAGCGCCTCATCCCAACTGACTGGCACGAATTGCCCGCTCCCCTTCGGTCCGACGCGCTTGAGCGGATGCAACAAGCGATCCGGATGATAGGTTCGTTCAGTGTATCGAGAGACTTTCGTACACAAGACACCCTTGGTCGTCGGATGGTCCGGATCGCCCTGGACCTTGATAGCGACGCCATTTTCCACTGTAACGTGCATGGCGCACGTATCGGGACAGTCATGCGGGCATGCGGCCCGAACGACGCGGGTGTTGGTCGTCATGAAACGACTCCTCTCTTTACGAAATTGCCGCGACCGCCAACGGCGCGACGTTGACGACATTGTATTACGTTCCCCCCCGCCTCACCCCGCGCCACGGTCGCTTGCGACATTTTCCAGACGTGTCTGGCGCAGCGATCGGACGTTTCTGCTCCAAGGTGCCAGACCAGGTCATTAGGGGTAAGATGGACCATTGCGCCCCGCAGGAAACCCAAACATGAAGCTCATTCCAGAAATCGACGCCGCTCGTGGCGAACTCCAGACCATCCGACGTGATATTCACGCGCATCCCGAACTGTGCTTCGAAGAGAAGCGTACTTCGGACGTGGTGGCGGATACGTTGACCCAATGGGGTATCCCCATTCATCGCGGACTCGGTAAAACCGGCGTCGTCGGCATCATCAAGCAAGGCAGCAGCGAGCGTGCGATCGGCCTGCGCGCCGATATGGATGCGCTACCGATTCGTGAGGCGAATACGTTCGAGCACGCGTCGAAGCATGAGGGCAAGATGCACGCCTGCGGTCACGATGGTCACACGGCCATGCTGCTTGCCGCCGCGAAATATCTCCAGACGCATCGCCATTTCGACGGCACCGTCTACCTGATTTTCCAGCCAGCCGAGGAAGGCGGCGGCGGCGCGCGTGAGATGATCAAGGACGGACTGTTCGAGCGCTTCCCCATGCAGGCGGTGTTCGGCATGCACAACTGGCCGGGCGCGCCGACCGGTACGTTCGCCGTGACGCCGGGTCCCATGATGGCCTCGAGCAATGAATTCAAGATCACGCTTCGCGGCAAGGGAACCCATGCGGGCATTCCGAATGCCGGCATCGATCCAGTGATTGCGGCTGTGCAGGTAGCGCAGGCGTTGCAGAGCATCATCACGCGCAACAAGCGGCCGATCGACGCCGCAGTGCTCTCCATTACCCAGATCCATGCGGGCGACACCACAAACGTGGTTCCCGATGTGGCATGGTTGGGCGGCACGGTTCGCACGTTTTCGATCGAGGTCCTGGATCTCATTGAGACACGTCTGCGAGAGATTGCCGAATTCGTGGCCAAGGGGTTCGGCTGCTCGGCGGACATTGAATTCCTTCGCAATTACCCGCCGACGATCAACGATCCGGGCATGGCAGCGCTGTGTGCCGACGTGATGCGCGAGGTGGTCGGCAACGAGAACGTCAACGACACGGTGGAACCGACGATGGGGGCGGAGGACTTCTCGTTCATGCTCCTGAAGAAGCCGGGCGCGTACGTGTTCATCGGAAACGGCGATGGCACGCACCGGGACACCGGCCATGGCCTGGGTCCGTGCAACCTGCACAATGCCAGTTATGATTTCAACGACGATCTGCTCCCGCTTGGCGGCACGTACTGGGTCAAGCTGGTCGAGACCTATTTTGGACGCAATCCGTAAGCTGCCTGATCCCTGCGTTCGGGCGAGAATAAGAAAAGCCGGCAAGTATCACTTGCCGGCTTTTTCGCTTTTGATGCGAATGAGATCGCGTTATTTCGCGGCCGTTGTCGTGGGAACACCCTCCGTTTCGAGACGAATGTCACCGTACCATGCGGTAAATTTCGATCGAGTATTGTCGCCGTCGCTCATGATTGCAATACCGATCAGACGCCCTGGAGGCTCGCCAAACGCTTTCTCATAATCCCTGGCGATATCGCGAGAATACGTCTGCCATCTTCCAAGGTGCTCGTCACCGCGCTCGACAACGAGGGAGCGAATACGACCGGTATAAGGATTGGTGACGACATCGTCCACCGAGAATTTATCATCACCCCAGGTGTACATCAGGGTCGCAAACGGTAAGTCACGACCGCTGACCATACGCGCCAATTCGCGATGCAGTTGATCTTGCATGGTCAGTTTTGCGGGATCGCCATCGAACGCAAGGGCGATGCGAACGGGTGCGTCATCGAATGCCTTCGTGCGAATATCGGCACTCGCGGGGATGGCATCCGCTCGCCAGCGCCACGTCAGCTTGGCGCCTGGGTACACAGGAATGTCGAGCGTCTGTGCGATGCCGGACGCAGATTTGTCGACCGAGGCGCGAATCACCGCGATGCCCTGGCTATCGATCGTCTGTTCGTAATGGGTGAGCCGTTTGTTGCGGGTGACGAGATACGTCTCCCAGTGCGGGGGCAAACCCTCCGGATTCACGGCAGCGGAAAGGGGAGCAATGTCATCGCTTTGTACCGACGAAGGCAATGCCGAGGCATGTTTCGACGAGGTTCCCGGCAACGTACATCCACCAATCCCCAAGATAACCATGGCGGTTACAACCCACGCCGCTCCCGCACGCCATCTTGCATGGCGCTTGCTTCGATCCTGATTGACCACCTGTTTCGCTCTCCGAACTTCCACTAACCCCGTGGCCAAATGCTAAGCGAGAAATGGATATCGATCCAGACGGAATTTCCCAGAAAAGCAAAAACCCCTTGCT
>NZ_KB290543.1:0-267 GCF_000282835.1 Pandoraea sp. B-6
GACGCGAGCGCCGTGGCGATCATCGTGGCGGTATCGTCGGCCACGAAACGCATGCCGCAGGCGAGCGCAAGCGCCGCCAGTCCGAGCAGCACCCCGCGCCGCTCACCGCAGCGGCGCGTCAGCCCGCTCGCCGCAAAGGCACCCGCGCCCATTGCGAGCACCGGCAGCGACGTGAGCAACGCCGCCACGGGATAGGTCATCCCGGTAGCCTCGCGGATTTGCGGCAGCAGCGGACTGATGGACGTGAGCGTCGGCCGCAGCGTCAGC
>NZ_KB290543.1:482-3636 GCF_000282835.1 Pandoraea sp. B-6
GACGCAATCGAGCGCTATGTCCAGTTCATCGTCGCGACGCAGGTTGTAGCGCAGCCCGATCATCATGGCGCGCTCGAGCATGTGGGGGGAGCCATAGGGCGTCCACGTGTCGCGAATGCCGTCGTTGCCGCCCGCGAGCGGCACACCGGCTCGCCGGCAGGCCATGAGCGGCGGCACGATACGCGACGGCGGCGCGGTGGTGATCAGCGCGACGCCGGCATCGGCCAGGCGCGCGAGCATCGTCTCGGCGCGCGCGGCGTCCAACTCGCCCAGGCAAAACGCATGCGACACCACGACCTTGCCTTGCATGCCAAGCGCGGCGATGCGCTCAAGCATCAGTTCGAGCGAGAACACGCCCATCTCGCCCGGCTCGTGCAGATGGATGTCGACGGGGCAACCGTGTTTGTCGGCCAGCGCAAACATGGCGTCGAGCGACGCCTTCGGGTCGCGATCGATGGCGCACGGATCGAGCCAGCCGAGCACGTCCGCGCCCCGCGCGAGCGCGCCGTCGAGCAAGGAAACGGTGCCCTCGCGATCCAATACGCCCGACTGCGGAAACGCCACGATCTGCATGTCGAGGGTGTCCGCCAGCGCTTCACGCGTGGCGAGTACGCCGTCGAGATGACGCAGGCCCGCGTCGGTATCGATGTCGACGTGAGTGCGCAGCCGCGTGGTGCCCGCCGCGAGGAATGCTCGCGCGAGGGCGAGCGACGCGGCCCCCGCGTCATGCCCACTCTCGGCACGCCACCGACGTTCATTGTCGATGCGCTCGATCAGCCGCGAGCCGCACGCGTTCTCGTACCACGGCATGCCCCAGACGGTCTTGTCCAGATGCGTGTGTGCCTCGACGAGACCGGGCAGCAGCAGCGCACCGCCCGCATCGATCAGACGGATGCCGCTGCCCGGCGCGCCGGGCAACGACGGCGCAAGTGCCGCAATCCGTCCGTTCTCGACGCGTACGTCGAGCGGCGCGCCATCGAGGCCGCGCGCGTTGCGAATGTCCAGTGTTGTCATGCCTTCCTCAATGCTTCCTGTCAGGTGCCCTGCGGGACGCCTGCCGCCACGTTGCGCGAGCGCGTGAGCAAGCTCACGACCACGAACGTCAGCGCGTTCACCGCCAGCGCCACCAGCCCCATGTTGATCGATCCGACGGTATCCGATGCGCCCGGCATCAACGTGCGCAGGGTGACGTCGAACCCGACCGCCGCCGCCAGCACGACAGCGCCGGCGCCGATCCCCGCGAAGGCACCGTACTTGTTGCCGAATGGACGCGGCAACAAGCTCGACACGAACGACGGGAACAGTTGTGTGAGCAGGCTCGACGCGAAGAGCGCGAGCGCCACGAACGTCGCCCCGCCACGCAACACGAAGCCCACCGCCACCAGCCCGAAGACCGGCAGCACACGCTTGGCGAGCTTGCCCACGAAGGCATCGCTCGCATGCGGCGCAAAGCCGTCGCGGTAGATGTTCTTCGCGATCAGCGTCGACGCATTGAGCAGGATCATCGAACCGGGCACGAGCGCGGTCAATACCCCGACGCCGCCGATCACGCCCACGAACCACGGCGAAAACGTCTGCTTGACGATGCGCAGCAACGCCAGATCCGAATCCGCGCCGGTCAGGCCAGGCACTTGCAGAATGGCCGCGAAGCCCACGAAGAACATGAACGCGATCACCATCTGGTACAGCGGCATCAAAATCGTGTTCTTGCGCACGGCGTTCTCGGTCTTGGCCGCGTACACCGACGTGAACACGTACGGATACAGGTAGTAACCCAGCGACGTGAGCAGAATCGTGGAGTTGTACCAGGACAGCGTCAGGCCGCTTGTGGGCATCTGCAAAAAGCCCGGCCGCGCCGCTTCGATGCGGTCGAACATCTCGCCGAATCCGCCGAAGTAATGCAGCGGCAGATAGACGCCGAGGAACACGGCAATGACGAGAATCAGGATGTCCTTGTAGATCGCAATGCTCGCGGAACCGTGAATGCCCGACACCGTGATGTACACCACCATCGCGATCGCGCCGCACCAGATCGCGACCACCGGCGGAACCGTGCCGTACGACGCCTCCGACACGATGATGCCCAGTCCGCGCAACTGAATGATCAGCAGCGCGCTCATGCCGAGCACGGCGACTACCGAGACGACGACACCCAGCGCGCGCGAGCGGTAGGCCGTCGCGAAGAAGTCGGAGAACGACACGCAGCCGTGTCGCGTTGCGTGACGCCACGCCGCCGGCAGCATCCAGTAGCCGAGCAGATAGGCGAGCGCGCCGTAAGCGAGGATGTAGAAGGCGGGGGGCCCCTTGCTGTACGCCCATCCGCTCGCGCCGAGGAACGTGAAGGTCGAGAACGCCTCGCCGGCCATCAGAAGGAAGACAAGCAGCGTGCCGAAGCCGCGGCCACCCACGGCCCACTGCTCCAGACTCATCGTGCGACCGCGCCGCGCGCGCAGTCCGATGAAGAGCGCAAAGGCGAGGAACGCCGCAATGACGGTCAGGGCGGCGTTCATGATGTCGCTCCGTCGTGTTCGCGCGCATCCTGCGCAGACTCGCGCGAACCGTCGAAGCGGAACATCACGACCATGACCGCCGACGTGAGCAGCAGCCAGACGATATTCCACGCCATCAGGAAAGGCAGCCCCGCCAAACGGGTGCCCAAATGTTCGGCCAGCCAACCGCCGCTGTAAAACGCCGCGATGGGAAGCGCGGCCAGGCAATGCACAGGTTTCATGACGTCTCCAGACCCTAGGGAATTCAATGGTCGGCCGCACACACGTCGCCGTGGGCGCCCCGCTGGCTTGGCCAATTCGGTGGTGTTCGGTGTCATGGCGCAGTAGATCGATTCGCCATATTATCAACCACACACAAACAAATGGTTAACCATTTTTGTTGACCATTATCGGCAACGATTTGCCGAAATGCAAGGTTGCCATCGCGGCACAGCCGAAACCGAGGGTTTTCCGGGAGGCAGCGCCGACAGGCGAAGGGGGCCGGGTACAATGCGCCCCACACCCACGCGAACCGCGTCTATTCAGGAGATGAGGCTTGAGCCGCACTGCAGCACCGGCGTCGCCGCGCGACGCGTCACGCCCCAAAGCCGCGACCGAGACCGCCACGGGCCTGGCGGCCGGCGACGACGGCACGTCGGGCAGCG
>NZ_KB290544.1:0-11772 GCF_000282835.1 Pandoraea sp. B-6
GGCGCACGCGCTCGGCGAGCGCGGGCTCGGCGGCCAGCAGATTGAGGGCGTCGGCATCGATGACCAGGGGCGTGTCGTCCAGGGCGAGCGCGCGCGACAGGCACGCGGCCGATGCGGCGGAGGTCCCGAGCCCGGGGCCGACGGAGACGGCCTGCATCGTCGCGAGGTCAAGGTTTTCCGCATGACGCAGCATCAGTTCGGGATGCTGCGGATCCCAGGCGGGTGCATCGTGCGCGACGAAGCCCACATAGACACGTCCCGCGCCCGTCATCAATCCGGCACGCGCGCAAAGCAGCGGCGCACCGATCATGCCTTCATGGCCGCCCAGCACCGCCAGCGATCCATAGCTTCCCTTGTGCGATGCATGATGACGCTGCGGCAAATGCGCACCGAACGCGGCCGGCGCGCTCGTCGCGATGGCTTGGCCGTCGGGGCGTCCGGACCGCACCGCGGCCAGCACCTCGTCCGTTCCCAGGGTGGCAATGAGCACGTCCCCGGCAACGTCGCGCCCCATCCCGGTGAGCAGCCCGGGGCTGGCGCCCAGCATTGCCATCGTAACGTCGGCGTGTATGACCGGTCCGTCGACGACGCCGGTGGCCGCCGCCAGTCCGCTGGGAATGTCGATGGCGAGCACCGGTGTGCCCTGTGCGTGGGCCTCGACGATGTGCGCAACGAGCGCCGCGGCGGGGCCGTCGAGAGGGCGCGTCAGGCCGATGCCGAAGAGGCCGTCGACAATCCAGGCGTAGCCCGAGGAGGGTTGAGGCCAGAGGGCCGGGGCAGGCTGGATGGGTACGCCGGCGGAGAGGGCGTGGGCGTGCGCCCAGCGGGCGTCGTCGGTTGACGGCGCTCCAAGTTGCCACACATCGACACGCACCCCGCGCCGATGCAATTCGCGCGCCGCAACGTAAGCGTCGCCCCCGTTGTTGCCGGGCCCTGCGAGCAACAACACGGGTTGACGTCCCGCGCTCGCGAGCGCGGGCAATCGACCGATGAGCCACTCGGCGACGGCGGCCCCGGCGCGGGCCATGAGCGTATGGGCAGGGAGTTGGGCGGCAGCGGCTCGCTCGACCTCGCGCAGCGTGTCGGGAAGCCATAAGTCGAGGGTATCGCGCGCGCATGCGGCAGTGGATGACGTCGCACAATCGTGTGGCGACCCGATGGATCGTGTCAGGGGATCCACGCCGACAGTGGCGCTGGCAGCGGCAGGGGCGTCAGCAGCAGCGGCAGCAGGGGCGTCGGCGCGCAATGAATCGGACATGACAGACAAGGCTCCCGGTATCGAGGGGCGGCGAACGCTGCACATCGTCGCATGCCGGCATCGACGGCTTGGGCGCGGTGTGTTCTGCGGGCCATTCGGAGATTATGCCCTCAACGCAACATTCTGCCTGCCGGTGTGAATCTGGACGCGGTGTCGGTGGTTTACGACAAGGCCCTGCCGGACCGGGGCTGGCTACCGACGATGCCGGCCTGTGAACGCGCTTACGAGCGTCGGGCCGGGCCAGCCCTCGTCATGGGGTGGCCCGCAGGCATCCTCGCACGCCAGCATGCGTATATCAGTGCGCGTAACGAGCGAGTGTCAGACCGTTCAGATCGATTTCCGGCGTTTGTCCGGAGATGACGTCGGCGAGCACGCGACCGGAACCGCAGGCCATCGCCCAGCCGGTCGAACCGTGGCCGACGTTCAGGAAGATGCCGGGCAGCGGCGTCGCGCCGAGCACGGGCGGGCCGTCGGGGAGCATCGGACGTGCGCCGACCCAGGCGCGCGCCTCCCGGTACTTGCCTGCACCCGGGAACCAGTCCGTCGCCACTTTGTAGAGCGTGGCGATGGCGCGCTCGCGCAGCACGAGTTCGGAATCGCCCAGTTCGGCCGTGCCTGCAATGCGCAGACGGTTGCCTTGCGGGGTGATGGCGGTCTTGTACGACTCGTCCATGACGGCGATGCGAGGGCTGAACAGTTCGGTCTTGACCGGCACCGTGATCGAATACCCTTTGATCGGCCAGAGCGGCAGGTCAATGCCCAGCGGACGCAGCAGCGCCGTGCTGGCCACGCCGGCCGCGATCACGACGGCATCGGCGTCGAGTGCCGTGCGATGCGCAAGCTGCGCGGTGCTGGCCGTCTCGACGGTGACCCCCGATCGCCCCACGTTCGGACGCACCGACAGCACCGTCGTCTCGGTCGCGAGCGTGACGCCCATCTCGCGGGCGATCTGGGCGAGGCGCTTGGTAAAGAGCGGGCAGTTGCCGGTCTCGTCACGCGGCAGGTGCAGGCCACCCGCCAGTTGGGCGTCGGTCGAAATCGCTGGTTCGAGCTTGCGGCACTCGTCGGCCGTGAGCAAGCGGTGCGGCACTTCGTTCTCGGCGAGCATGGCGCGCGCCGGTTCGTTCATTTTGACGTCGCGTTCGGTGCGGAACAGTTGCAGATAGCCTTGCGTGTGCTCGTACTCGAAGACATGGGTCTCGCGCAGTGCATGCAGGCAGCGCTGGCTATAGAACGCGAGACGCTGCATCCGCTCGCGGTTGGCGCGGTAGCGTTCGAGTTTGCATTCACGCAGCCAACGGGCGGCCCAGCGCCAAGTGCCGGCCGACAGGCCCGGCCGGAAGATAAGCGGGCTGGCCGAGCTGAACAGATGGCCGAGCAGCTTGCGCGGCATGCCCGGCGCTGCCCATGGCGTGACGTAGCCGGGCGCGATGACGCCGGCGTTGCCGAAGCTGCTCTCTTGCGCCACCGTGCTGTTGCGCTCGACTAGCGTGACCGTATGCCCCGCGGCGGCCAGATAGTAGGCGGTGCACGTACCAATGACCCCGCCGCCGATAACGATGACCTTCATTCCCAACCGTCTGGTGTGTGGCGAACGCCCGTACGTTCGCTTGTTAGTGTCGTTTTATGCCGTGCCGCACCCGAATGCCGGTTTCGCGGCCCGTGTAGATGACGGGGCGCATAGGTTACCAGAGAGACGCCCTCGCAGGGCGAGAGGCTCCCCATAATGCGTGTGGCGCACTCGGGTATAACCCGGGGTAAGCAGGGTATAATCTCGCTTTGTCGTTCCCCCGCGTTTTGAACGCCTCGCCTTCCGTCCTTCCATGACTCACATTGCCTGCTTCGCCGGCGCCTTGGCGCTCTCCGAATTCCGCCAGCAACGTCTTCTGCAGACCCTGCAAGCCATCGACAGTTCGATCGTGCGTGTCGACGCCCGCTACGTGCATCTCGTGGCCAGCGCCGAACCGCTGTCGAGCGAAGACGTGGCCCGCGTCGCCGGTCTGCTCACCTATGGTGAGCCGGTGCGTGAAGAGCCGGTGGGCGACCAGGTGCTCGTGATCCCGCGTCTGGGCACGATTTCCCCCTGGGCGAGCAAGGCGACGGATATCGCCCGCAACTGCGGCATCGATCACGTGCGCCGTATCGAGCGCGCGGTCGAATACACGATCGGTGTGAAGTCGGGCCTTCTTGGCGGCAAGAAGTCGCTGGCGGCCGATGTCCTGGCGCGCGTGGCCGGCGTGCTGCACGACCGCATGACCGAGACGGTCGTGGCCACGCGCCACGACGCCGAGGCGCTCTTCGTCGAGTTGCCGGCCAAGCCGCTGCAGACGATCGACGTCATCGGCGTGGGCCGCAGCGCCCTCGAAGCCGCCAACCGGGATCTGGGTCTCGCGCTGGCCGACGACGAAATCGATTATCTGGTCGACGCCTTCACGAGCCTGAAGCGCAATCCGACCGATGTGGAACTGATGATGTTCGCGCAGGCCAACAGCGAGCATTGCCGTCACAAGATCTTCAATGCGCAATGGACCATCGACGGTCAGGCGCAGGACAAGTCGCTGTTCCAGATGATCAAGAACACGCACCAACTGCACCCGCAGGGGACGGTGGTGGCCTATTCGGACAATGCTTCGGTGATGGAAGGCGCCGAAGTCGAGCGCTGGTATCCGCGTGGCGCCGACGGCCAGTATGGCCGCAGCGTTGAACTCACGCACACGCTGATGAAGGTGGAGACGCACAACCACCCGACGGCCATTTCGCCGTTTCCGGGGGCGTCGACGGGGGCGGGCGGCGAGATCCGCGACGAGGGCGCGACCGGCCGCGGCTCCACGCCGAAGTCGGGTCTGACCGGCTTCACCGTGTCGAATCTGGCGCTGCCGGACGCGCGCGAATCGTGGGAGAACGATCTCGACGTGGCGGTGCCGCCGTCGCTGCGCAATCCCGGCGATACGGGCGCCGACTATGGCCGCCCGGACCGCATTGCGTCGCCGTTGCAAATTATGGTCGACGGCCCGCTGGGCGGCGCCGCGTTCAACAACGAATTCGGCCGTCCGATTCTCGGCGGCTATTTCCGTACGTACGAGCAGAACGTGGCCGGCCGCGTGCGCGGCTATCACAAGCCGATCATGATCGCGGGCGGCATGGGCAACATCGCCGCGCAGCACACCCACAAACACAATCTGCCGGCCGGAACGCTGCTCATTCAGATCGGCGGCCCGGGCATGCGTATCGGCATGGGCGGCGGTGCCGCCAGCTCGATGGCCACCGGCACGAACACGGCCGAGCTCGACTTCGACTCGGTGCAGCGCGGCAATCCGGAAATCGAGCGTCGCGCGCAGGAAGTGATCAATGCGTGCTGGCGTCAGGGGGAAGCCAACCCGATCCTGTCGATTCACGACGTGGGCGCGGGCGGTCTGTCGAATGCGTTCCCGGAACTGGTCGACGGCGCCGACAAGGGCGCGCGCTTCGATCTGCGTCAGGTGCAGCTCGAAGAGTCGGGCATGTCCCCGGCGGAAATCTGGAGTAACGAAGCGCAGGAGCGTTATGTCCTGGCGA
Organism: Pandoraea sp. B-6; assembly: GCF_000282835.1. Lineage (NCBI taxonomy): Bacteria > Pseudomonadati > Pseudomonadota > Betaproteobacteria > Burkholderiales > Burkholderiaceae > Pandoraea > Pandoraea sp. B-6. The sequence goes on from NZ_KB290544.1 coordinate 4,814, forward strand.
TCGCGCCGGACAGCTTCCCGGCCTTCCAGGCGATCTGCCAACGCGAGCGTTGCCCGGTGGCGGTGGTCGGTATCGCCACCGATGAGCGTCAACTGAAGCTGGTCGATGCGATGCATCCGGAGTCGCCGGACCCGGTCGACATGCCGATGGACGTGCTGCTCGGCAAACCGCCGCGCATGCATCGCGACGTCACGCGTGTGGCGACGACGCTCCCGCCGGTGGACGTGACGGGCCTGTCGCTCGACGACGTGGCACGTGCCGTACTGCGTCACCCGACGGTGGCCAGCAAGTCGTTCCTCATCACGATTGGCGACCGTACCGTGGGCGGCTTGACGGCCCGCGACCAGATGGTCGGCCCGTGGCAGGTGCCGGTGGCCGATTGCGCCATTTCGCTGATGGACTACACGGGCTATCGTGGCGAAGCCATGACGATGGGCGAGCGCACGCCGCTGGCCGTGATCGACGCGCCGGCGTCCGGTCGCATGGCGGTTGGCGAAGCCATCACCAACATTGCGGCGGCGCCGATTGCGTCGCTCGACCAGATCAAGCTGTCGGCCAACTGGATGGCCGCGTGCGGCACCGAAGGGGAAGACGCTGCGTTGTTCGATACGGTCAAGGCGGTCGGCATGGAACTGTGCCCGGCGCTGGGCCTGTCGATTCCCGTCGGCAAGGATTCGCTGTCGATGCGCACCAAGTGGGAAGACGCCGGCCGCAGCAAGGACGTGGTCGCGCCGGTGTCGCTGATCGTCTCGGCCTTCGCACCGATCGAGGATGTGCGCGGTCATCTCACGCCGCAACTGCGCTCGGTCGCGCAAGTGGGCGAGACGGTGCTGATCGCCATCGATTTGGGTCGCAACAAGAACCGTCTGGGCGGCAGTATCCTCGCGCAGGTCACACAGCAGATCGGTGACGTCGTGCCGGACCTGGACGATCCGGCCGATCTCCAACGCTTCTTCGACGCCATCCAGACACTGAACCGCGACGGCAAGCTCCTGGCGTATCACGATCGTTCGGACGGCGGCCTCTTCGCGACCGTGGCGGAAATGGCGTTTGCGGGCCACGTTGGCGTCTCGCTCAATGTCGACATGCTCACGCTCGACGACGGCTTCGAATCCGATTACGGCGATGCCAAGGATTGGGCCAAGCAGACGGTGGGCCGTCGCGAAGACAAGACGCTGCGCGCGCTTTTCTCGGAAGAACTTGGCGGGGTGATCCAGGTGCGCGCCTCGGAGCGCGATGCGGTGTTGCAAATGCTGCGTGAAGCCGGATTGTCCGCCTGCTCGCACGTGATCGGTAAGCCGAACACGAATGACGTCATCGAAATCTATCGCGATGCAAAGAAGGTGTTTGGCGCGCCGCGCGCGGCGCTGCAACGCGAGTGGTCGGAAGTGAGCTGGCGCATCGCGCGTCTGCGCGATAACCCGGCCGCGGCCGATGCGGAATACGAAACCCTCAACGACACGAGCGACCCCGGTCTCTCGCCGAAGCTCACGTTCGATGCCAGCGAAGACGTCGCGGCCCCGTTCATCGCGACGGGCGTGCGTCCGAAGATGGCGATCCTGCGCGAGCAGGGCGTGAATTCGCATCTGGAAATGGCCTACGTGCTGGACAAGGCCGGCTTCGATACCTACGACGTGCACATGAGCGATTTGCTCGCCGGCCGTCACTCGCTCGAAGCGTTCAAGGGCTTCATCGCCTGCGGTGGATTCTCGTACGGCGATACGCTCGGGGCGGGCGAGGGTTGGGCCAAGACGATTCTGTTCAATCCGGCGCTGGCCGAACAGTTCGCCGGCTTTTTCAACCGTGCCGACACGTTCGCACTGGGCGTGTGCAATGGTTGCCAGATGATGAGCAACCTGTCGAACCTGATCCCGGGGGCGGCGGCCTGGCCGAAGTTCACGTACAACCAGTCGAAGTACGAGGCGCGGCTTACGCAGGTGGAAGTGCTGGATTCGCCGTCGCTGTTCTTCAAGGACATGGCCGGCTCGCAACTGCCGATCGTGATCGCGCACGGCGAGGGCTATGCCAACTTCGGTCAGCAAGGAAACATCGATCAGGCGATTGCCGCCGTGCGTTTCGTCGACCATCGGGGACAGCCGACCGAGCAGTATCCGTTCAACCCGAACGGTTCGCCGCGCGGCCTGACGGCGGTGACCACGGGCGACGGGCGCTTCACGGTGATGATGCCGCACCCGGAGCGCGTGTTCCGCACGGTGCAGATGAGCTGGGCGCCCGAGCAGTGGGGCGAGGACAGCCCGTGGATGCGCATGTTCCGCAACGCGCGCCGCTGGGTGGCTTAAGCGACGATATTCTGCACGTCAGCGCGTGTGGAATACCACGCTGGAAACGAAAATCCCGCCGGAAGGCGGGATTTTCGTTTCAAAGCCGAACCGATAGCCGGTAACGCTTACTGGATCTTGGCCTTCTTCTCGAGGCCGTCGATGAAGCCTTGCAGCTTCTCTTCCTGCATTTGCTGCACGAGCTGCGGCTTGACATCGTTGAGCGCCGGGATCTGCGCGTCGCGAACGTCGTCCAGTTCGATCACGTGATAACCGAACTGCGTTTTGACCGGCGTCTGCGAGTACTGACCCTTTTGCAGTTTTTGCAGGGCGTCGGAGAACTCGGGCACGTAGGCGTTGGCCGGTGACCAGTCGAGATCGCCGCCGTTCTGTGCCGAACCGGGGTCCTTCGAGTACTGCTTGGCGAGGTCGGCGAACTTCGCGCCGCCCTTGAGCTTCGCGATGATGTCCTTGGCGGTGTCTTCGCTCGGCACCAGAATGTGACGGGCGTGATATTCCTTGTCGCCGAACTGCTTCTTGAGCTGGTCATAACGCGCCTGAACCTCGGCGTCGGTGACCGGCGAGGTCTTCTGGAAGTCAGCGATCAGGGCGCGAATCAGCACGCCTTGCTCGGCCAGCTTGAGCTGCGCCTTGACGTCCGGCTTGGCAGCCAGTCCGCTGCTGACGGCCGCTTGCGCGAGGATCTCGCGCTTGACCAGCTCTTCGCGCACTTGCTGTTGCAGTTGCGGCGAGTTCGGCTGACCCTGTCGGACCATTTCACGCACCATGGCGTCGGCACGAGACACGGGCACCGGCGTGCCATTCACGACGGCGACGTTCTGAGCGAGAGCGGGGAGGGAGACGGCGGTCAGCGACACGGCGGCGCCGAGCGCCAGTGCCGTGCGGGCGAGTTTCAATGCCATGCTGTTTTTCCTAACGAATGACGAAGGCAAGGTTAATCGACGGGGGATACGTCGCATGGTCGCATGCGAGTTACGCTTCGCCGGGGGCGAGCGCAACGATGGCGAGGGCGTGAATGCCGTTTTGCATCAAATCGGCTAGCGCATCATACACCAGGCGGTGCCGCGCCACGCGGTTACGTCCGGCAAACGCTGCAGACACGATTCTGACGTTGTAATGCCCGCCCGACGTCGCGCCGGCATGACCGGCGTGACGGGCGCTGTCGTTCTCAAGGGCGAATTCCAGGGGGGCGAGCGCCGCGGTGAGGCGCGCTTCGATTTGCTGTTCCATGGTCATGGCTGTGACTTCCTGACGGACGTTATTCGTCCTGCTTGATGTACTTCGAGAGCCACAGGCTCTGCACGACGATGAACACGACCATCAGGCCCATGCCGCCGAAGAGCTTGAAGTTGACCCATGTATCGGTCGAGTAATGGTAGGCGATGACCAGATTCAGCGCGCCCATTGCGAGGAAGAACAGCGCCCAGCTGAAATTCACCGCCCGCCACAGGGGGTCGGGCAATGCCATCTGCTTTTCCATCATGGCGCGAATCAGATTCTTGTCGAAGATGAGTTCGGCGACGAACAGGGTGATCGAGAAGAGCCAGTAAAGCGCCGTGGGCTTCCACTTGATGAAGGTCTCGTCGTGCAGCAACATGGTCGCGCCGCCGAACACCACGATGATCGCCAGACTCACCCACTGCATGGGCTCGACCTTGCGGTGACGCAGCCACATCCAGATGACTTGCGCAATCGTCGTCGCGATCGCGATGCCGGTGGCGACATAGATGCCGGCAAACTTGAAGGCGACGAAAAACAAGATGACCGGTAACAGGTCGAAAAAGAATTTCATGAAGTCTCGACTCGGGGGCTTCGGGAGAAATCGCCCTCGGGCAACAGGCGCCGGGGCAAACCCACATTATATTTCAAAGGCCCGTGGTGGGACGCTGTACATCGCCAAATGCGCGTCGCGGCGTCTGTGCCGCCGCTTCACCCCGGCTTGCCTCCGGTTCGCGGGGTCGCGGGATCGCTTCCCGAGGCCGGCGGCCGCGTGCCTTACGGCAGGATGTCGATGCGCTTGACGTCGATATCGTTGGCGCGAAGGTGATGGCGGTCGACTTCGCCGGTGATGCGCACGCGCGTCTTGTCGTTGATCTGGTGGCCGGGCGGCAGGTATTTGTCGTCGAGTTCGATGACGATGGTCCGGCCCGTGTCGTCGCGGAACGTGTAGTGCTCATGCCGGAGTCGGTTGACGATGTAGCCCTCGATGACGGTCATGGCATCGTCGGGGGCGGCCAGTGCCTGACCGACGGTCGCGACATGCGGCATGGCCGATGGCACGACCACGCTGCCGGTCGTCGCAACACTGGCCGCCGGGCCCATGTACTGCGCGATGGCTGGCGCGGCACTCAAGGTGCCGAACGATGCCGCTGCAGAGAAAAGCAGGGGTGCGAAGCGAATTGTCGGACGGGTCATCGGCGGCGTTTCCTGTGTTCCATTGAGGGAGCGCCAGCTTAGCAGACGGGCGCGTCACGCCGGGACGCCCGCCCGCGAGGGATGTCCCAAAGCGCGCGGCGCCCGCTGCAAATTGATCGAATTCACGGATCGGGCGCGTTGAAGCGGCGCGCTGACGGGACGCCGAGGGGATTCTCGGGTCAGTCGTCGACCGGCTTGTCGGCCTGGCCGTCCTTGTCCTCGAAGTCGAGCGACGCCGAGTTGATGCAATAGCGCAGTCCAGTCGGCTGCGGGCCGTCTTCGAACACATGTCCGAGGTGGGCGTCGCAGTTGTGGCACCGCACCTCCACGCGCACCATGCCGTGGCTGTAATCCATCACCTCGTCGATGCCGGATTTGTCGATGGGCTTCGCATAGCTCGGCCAGCCGCAACCCGCATCGAACTTCTCCGTCGATTCGAACAACGGCGCGCCGCAGCAGATGCAGCGGTAGGTGCCGTCTTGCCAATGATCCCAGTAACGGCCGGTGAAGGCGCGTTCGGTGGCAGCATGACGCGTGACCTGGTATTCGACGTCGTCGAGTTGGGCACGCCAGTCGGCGTCGCTTTTTTCCACTTTGCTCATGAATGAGAGTCTCCTGATGGGCGGCGGCCCCGGTGTTGCCGCCGCGCGTCGTCTATGGTCAGACCTGGCCCAGATGGGGGCGACGCGCCGTTTTGCAATGCGTGACACCTCGCTGATGCATCGCTGACGCCCGCGTCCCGTCGGTGCCGCGCCGTGCCGTCGATCAAGACGAGCAACTGACCTCGAGTTGCCCGGCCCAGTCGGGCGGCAGCTCGGCATAGCGTTCGAATTCGGGCTGTTCGTCGTAGGGGTGCGAGAGCACCTTGAGCAACGTGTCGACTTCCGAAAAGTCCTTTTCGCGCGCACGCCGGATTGCAATCTCCGCCAGATGATTGCGCAGGATGTACTTCGGATTGACAAGCCGCATCGCGACCGCACGCTTCGCGTCGGTGCTGGCCTCGTGGCGCAGTCGCGCGCGGTAATCCACGGCCCAGGCATCGAAGCCGGCACGATCGATGAACATGTCGCGCAGCGGCGTGTCGGCGGCCGGGTTCTCCAGCTCAAGCCCCGCCAGCGTGCGGAACAGGTGCGTGAAGTCGACCCGTCCCTCGTGCATCAGCTTGAACAGACGGTTGATGAGCGCTTCGTCGTCGGCATGCGATTCGCGCAATCCGAGCTTCGCACGCATGCGCAGATCGATCTCCTCGGCGAACCGGGTCTTGAACGCGGGCAGCACCGACTGCGCCTGCTCGATCGCCGCCTCGCCCTCGCCGAACAGCGGCAACAGGGCCTGGGCGAGACAGAAGAGGTTCCAGTACGCCACGTTCGGCTGTGCCTGATAGGCGTAGCGTCCCTGCGCGTCGGAGTGATTGCAGATGTGATGCGCGTTGAAGCCGTCGAGGAAGCCGAACGGGCCGTAATCGATCGTCAGACCGAGGATCGACATGTTGTCGGTGTTCATCACGCCGTGACAGAAGCCCACGGCCTGCCAGTGCGCGACCAGTTCGGCCGTCGCATCGCACACGGCACTGAGCAGAGCGAGGTACGGATTGGCCTCGTCGCGGCAATGGGGGTAGTGATGATCGATCGTGAAATCAGCCAGCTGACGCAGCGCGCCATACTGATCGCCTGCCCAGAAATGTTCGAAGTGTCCGAATCGGACGAAGCTGGGCGACAAACGCGTGACCACGGCCGCCGTCTCGATGGTTTCGCGACGCACCGGGGCATCGGAGCCGATCACGCATAGGGCGCGCGTGGTCGGCACGCCGAGATGGAACATGGCCTCCGAGCCGAGGAACTCGCGAATCGACGAACGCAGCACGGCGCGTCCGTCACCCATGCGCGAGTAGGGCGTGAGTCCGCCGCCCTTGATCTGGATTTCCCAGCGCCCGCCGGGGCCGTCCGACTCGCCGAGCAGCAGTGCCCGGCCGTCGCCCAATTGGCCGGCCCACACGCCGAACTGGTGGCCCGAATACACGCTGGCGAGCGGATCGCCGCCGGGCAGCGGCGTATTGCCGGCGAACGTGGTCACGAACTCGGGATCGCGTGCGGCTTCGGGCGACCAGCCGAGCAGGCGGGCCGCGTCGGCGGAAAAGCCGACCAGGTACGGCGCGGGCAACGCCTGTGGCGCGAGGCGCGTGTAGAAGTCGGGGCCGAGTGCGGCAAAACGGTTCGACAACGACAGCGGTCCGTAGGGCTTGAG